>NZ_JAMYSG010000032.1:0-85273 GCF_040321815.1 Mesorhizobium sp. M0239 | reverse complement strand
CCCTTTTTTTTGGGGGGCCCGTCTTTTTTTTTTAACTCAACCCAAAACCAAAAAAAAAAATTTTAAAAATCCTTTTATTGGGTCTTTTTTAACCCTTTTTTGTTTTTGGGGGGGGCCGGGCGGGGGGTGACCCCGGCCGGCACGCGCGCGGTCTGACTAGGTCAGCCCTGGGAGGGATCAGTTCGTGCCCTTGCCGCCGCACTTGCCGGTGGCAACATTGAAGTTGCCGCAGGACAGAGGCGCGCGCCAATCGGAGATCAGGTCCTTGGAATCAGGCAGATAGTCGGACCATTCGTCGCCCATCACCAGGCCCGGCGTGCGCGACACGGTTTCGAACTGGCCGTCGGCCTGGATTTCGCCGATCAGCACCGGCTTGGTGATGTGGTGGTTCGGCATCATCGTCGAATAGCCGCCGGTCAGGTTCGGCACCGAGACGCCGATCATGGCGTCGATGACCTTGTCCGGATCGGTGGTGCCGGCCTTCTCGACCGCCTTCACCCACATGTTGAAGCCGATATAATGGGCCTCCATCGGGTCGTTGGTGGTGCGCTTGTCGTTCTTGATGAACTTGTGCCAGTCGGCGATGAACTTCTTGTTCTCGGGCGTATCGATGCTCTCGAAATAGTTCCAGGCAGCGAGATGGCCGACCAGCGGCGCGGTGTCGAGACCGGCAAGCTCTTCCTCGCCGACCGAGAAGGCCATGACCGGAATGTCCTCGGCCTTGATGCCTTGGTTGCCGAGTTCCTTGTAGAACGGCACGTTGGCGTCGCCGTTGACGGTCGAGACGACGGCGGTCTTCTTGCCGGCCGAACCGAACTTCTTGATCGCCGAAACCTCGGTCTGCCAGTCGGAGAAGCCGAACGGCGTGTAATTGACCATGATGTCTTCCGCAGCCACGCCCTTGGCCTTCAGATAGGCTTCGAGGATCTTGTTGGTGGTGCGCGGATAGACGTAGTCGGTGCCTTCCAGCACCCAGCGCTTCACCGAACCGCCATCCTCGCTCATCAGATAGTCGACGGCCGGAATGGCCTGCTGGTTTGGCGCCGCACCGGTGTAGAACACGTTGCGCTCACTTTCCTCGCCCTCATACTGGACGGGGTAGAACAGGATGTTGTCGAGTTCCGAGAACACCGGCAGCACCGATTTGCGCGACACCGAGGTCCAGCAGCCGAACACCGCCGCGACCTTGTCCTTGGAGATCAGCTCGCGCGCCTTTTCGGCAAACAGCGGCCAGTTGGAAGCCGGATCGACAACGACCGCCTCGAGCTTCTTGCCGAGCAGGCCGCCCTTGGCGTTCTGCTCGTCGATGAGCATCAGCATGGCGTCCTTCAGCGTCGTCTCCGAAATCGCCATGGTCCCCGACAGCGAATGGAGAATGCCGACCTTGATCGTGTCGTCGGCGGCCTTCGCCGGAGCGGACATCAACAGGCCGGCGGCGACCACGCTCGCCGAAAACATTTTTGTTATTGTCGAGAAATTACCCCTCATATGACGGACTCCCAAGCTGGTTGATTGCACCGCAACACTACAAAGCAACCCCCATGCCAACCGCTCTGGCAATCCCGAAAGGGCACAAATAAATTAGAGATATCAGCACCTTGGAATATAGAGCTTACAAAACAAAGAGAGGTGGCCAGAAATCGATTGAGGGAAATTTGCGCAGCTTGCGCAGCTGCTGCCTATTTTTCGATCATTTGCCCAATCTGCCTAGATTTTGATCTCACCAGTGCCTCAGGCGACCGATGTTGCGGTGCGGTGCAAAAATAGGGCAAGCTCGCTCTTCAAGCGAGCGACGTCATGGTTTCAGGTATTTCACGTATTTTCATCGGCATAGTACTTCTGACGGCAGCAACCGGGGCAGCGCGAGCCGATTTCAGCGACGGCAAGATGCCTGACGGCGCCTATCATTGCGAAGTGTACCTGCTTGGCATGTTCCTCAGCCTCGGCGACATCACCATCAAGGGGAACGTCTACAGCGGCCCCGTCTACAGCAGCCTCGGCGTCTTCGGCACCGCGCGGCAGGGCTATAACTACCAAATGGACGCAAACGGCGTGATCTCGTGGCTGGGGCCGCTGGGCGGATATACCGCCGGCGGCAATTCACTGTCGCTGACCCAGGCGGCGCTGGACGGTGAAACCGCGCCTTCCTTCGACATCATCATGAAGCAGCCCGACGGCGCCTTCACCGCCTCGACCTGCACCAAGCAATGAGGCGGCAAGGAAAAAAGGGGCGGAACCTTGCGGGTTCCGCGCCAGCAGTCTGTCGGGAGGATGTGACTAGATCGTCTTGGCCGACATCTGCGCGGCGATGTAGTCGGCCTGGCGGATCGCGAGCGACACGATCGTCAGGGTCGGGTTTTCGGCGGCCCCGGTGGTGAACTGGCTGCCGTCGGACACGAACAGGTTCTTGATGTCGTGCGCCTGGCCGTGCTTGTTGACGACGCCGTCTTCCGCTTTCTCGCTCATCCGGTTGGTGCCGAGATTGTGGGTCGACGGATAGGGCGGCGTCGGGAAGGTGCGGGTGGCGCCGACCGCATCGTAAAGTGCCGTGGCCTGTTTGTAGGCGTGGTTGCGCATCGCGGTGTCGTTCGGATGGTCGTCGAAATGCACGTCGGCGATCGGCATGCCGTGCGCGTCCTTTTCGTCGGTATGCAGCGTGATGCGGTTCTCCGCACGCGGCATATCCTCACCGACGATCCACAGGCCGGCCATGTGGTCGTAGTGATCGAGTGCGGTGGTGAACGAGCGCCCCCAGGCACCCGGATCGAGGAACGCCGCCATGAACGGCAGGCCGAGCGACAGCGTCTCGAACTCGTAACCACCCACGAAACCGCGCGATGGATCATGCCGCGCCTCGTCGCGGATGATGCCGGCCATGGTCGTGCCGCGATACATGTGCACCGGTCTGTCGAAGATGGCATAGACCGAGCCGGTGGTGTGACGCATGTAGTTCTTGCCGACCTGACCCGACGAGTTGGCAAGTCCATCGGGGAATTTTCCCGATGCCGAATTGAGCAGCAGCCGCGGGCTCTCGATCGAATTGCCGGCAACCGCGACGATGCGCGCCTTCTGCTCCTGCAGCTTGCCGTCCTTGTCGGCGTAGACGACGCCGGTCACCTTTCCGCTAGCGTCGTGGTTGATCTTGATCGCCATGGCGTTCGGCCTGACTTCGAGATGGCCTGTCGCCTCGCCCTTGGGGATCTCGGTGTAGAGCGTCGACCATTTGGCGCCCCATTTGCAGCCCTGGAAGCAGAAGCCGGTCTGCTGGCAAGACATGCGGTCGTCACGATCGACCGAATTGATCGCCATGTTGCCGGTGTGGCATCCCTTATAGCCGAGCTTGTCGGCGCCGGCCTTCAGCACCTTGAAATTGTTGTTGCCCGGCAGCCGCGGCCAGTCATTGGTGCCGGTGACGCCCATCTTGGCTTCAGCCTTGGCATAGTAGGGCTCCAGCTCGGCCAGCGTGATCGGCCAATCGAGCAGGTTGGCGCCTTCCAATTTGCCGTAGGTCGACAGCGTCTTGAACTCATGCTCCTGGATGCGCAGCGAGGCTCCGGCCCAATGCGTGGTCGAACCGCCGACCGACTTGACGATCCAGGCCGGCAGGTTGGGAAAATCCTTGGCCACACGCCAGTCGCCGGACGTGGTGCGCTTGTCCGTCCAGGCGAGCTGGCTGAACGAACCCCACTCGTCATTGACGAAGTCTTCGTATTCGTGGCGCGCGCCGGCTTCCAGGATGACGACGTCGACACCTTTCTGGGCGAGTTCGTTGCCGAGCGTACCGCCGCCGGCGCCCGAGCCGATGATGACGACCACGCCGTCGTTGTTCAGATCAAATGAAGCTGCCATGGTTTCCTCCCATGATTTCTGTTTGCGGGTTCGGGAACGACGGGCTCAGAGCCACTCTATGTCGTCGAAACCGCGCGCGATGTAGCCGCCCTTGGAATAGGACTCGCCCTCGTAACCGAAGATCGGCCACACCTCTTTCTGGTTGTAGAGGCTGACGACGAGGCCGCCTCTGATGGCCTGGAAGAATGGCGTCACCTCGATTTGCTTCAGCACGGCGACCCGCTGCTCCTCCCAGCCAAGGCCGCGATAGCCGCCGCCACCGGACTTCTTGTCGAGGTCGGCGATGCCGTCCTCGAGCATCGCCTTGTAGGCGGCGTCCTTGCCGGCCTGTTCGTCGTGGCCTTTCACGGCAATGGCGTAATATTTGTCCGGAACCTGATCGTGCGGATAGATGTCGCGCGCCATCTGGATCAGCGTCGCCATGGTTTCGGGCTTGAGTGCCGATGTCTCGAGCCCCCAGGCATGTTCGGGGCTGATGACGGCGCTGCCGGAGATGACGAGCAGCGCGCCGATGCCGCCGCGTTTGAGAAGCTCGCGACGTGAAAGCCCAGGCTTCGCGTCATAGATCGTGACCATTTTTATTCCTCCCTGCTTGCTATTTGCACCCTTGAGAGTGCCGTTGCTGGCGCTACCTGCCGGTGCGGCTGCAATGTCTCCTATTGAAAGCGACCTGTGCGTTGCAGAACCTCGATCTTGTAGCCGTCGGGGTCCTCGATGAAGAAGAAACGCGCGATCAGCGACCCGTCGCGGTTGAACTCGACGATCTTCTTCGGATTGAGGCCAAGCGCACCGAGACGATCATGTTCGCCGTCGAGATCGGCGACCGAGACCGCAAGGTGACCGTAGCCGTCGCCGAGCCCGTAAGGCTCCTGCCGAGCCTTGTTCACGGTCAGTTCGAGCTCGAACCCTGCCTCGGCATTGCTGAGGTAAAGGAGCGTGAATGTCTCGAAATCCAGCCTGTCGGCGACATCGAGCCCGAAGGCGTTTCTGTAGAAATCGACGGACCGGGCCTCTTCGAGAACCCGGATCATGCTGTGGATCGCCTTGGCCAAATCAGTCTCCGCTCTGGTGTGGAGACGATTATGCGCGGCACGGACAATAAGGTGGTGGCAGCCGGTTACCACGCCCGAAGCCGTGAACCGTCCTCCATCGCCAACAAGGACAAAAGTTCGATTGCCGTGGCGGCGATTTTGCCCGAGAATGCATGTGGGGACAGGTCAAGCAGTATCAAACTGCACGCCCGTCCACCCAAGACCAACAATTATGGGAGGTTTGTCGGATGTGCAGGGTGTTTGCGGGCCAGGATCCCGAAGGCTATCGCCAGATCAACCGCTCGATTCGCATCGACGGCCACTCGACCAGCATCCAGCTTGAAGGAACATTCTGGGCGTTGCTCGACGAGATCGCCGAAAACCAGAACCTGACGACGCCGAAATTCATCTCCAAGCTCTATGACGAAGCCATAGAGATCAACGGCGCCATCCCGAACTTTGCGTCGATGCTGCGCACCACCTGCGCGCTCTATTTGCGCGGCCATCGGCCGGGGATGGATGAGCAGATGGTGCCGAAGCGGGAGGCCGCTTAGCGTATTGCGCTCAGCTGAGTTCTTGGGCGAGCCCGATGAGAAGCCCTCCAGGCCCTCGAATGTAACATAGCCGATACACGTCTCTATACTGGACGACTTCGCCTTCGAGCCGCGCACCGCGATTGCGGAGCCTTTCGAGCGTCCCGTCAATGTCGTCCACAGTGAACATGACGCGGAGGTAGCCCAGGGCGTTTACCGGGGCGTTGCGGTGATCCGCGACGACAGGCGGCGTGAGGAAACGGGACAGTTCGAGCCGGCTGTGGCCGTCCGGCGTCCGCATCATGGCAATCTCGACGCGCTGATCGCCCAGTCCAGTGACACGTCCGGCCCATTCTCCTTCGATCGTAGCCCGCCCTTCGAGCTCAAGGCCGAGCTCGCCAAAGAAACCAATCGTCTCTTCAAGGTCATCGACGACGATTCCTATGTTGTCCATCCGTTTGAGCGCCATGGTTTTTAGTCTACAAGGTGTCGTCCAGGTCGTAAACTCATTAGCCTGCTTGCCAGCTGAGCAAGTATGATCAAGGGATCTTGAGAGCCTGGTGATGCGTCGCGGTGGGCCTGGCATTGACCGCGACCTCGAACGCCACCCGGTCAGTGGCTGGTTCCTGATTCATGCCTGATGGCACGACGCTGTTTCTATCGGTCCAGCATCCGGGCAGGTAGGCCGGATGCTTCGCGGGATCGTGGCCCGACTTTCGGGCAGCCATCCGGCTTCAACAACACACCCAGACCCGATCGGCAGTCGACCGAACCCTCGCCAACGATTTTGTGATGTGGTTGACGAGGTCATTTTCATCTCGCAGTCTATCGGCATTCGATCTGCGGATTAACCCAACTATCGTTGTCATGATTACTTGGGCGTCACTTCCCGGGCGCGTTCTCTTATTTTCGAGATTCCTAATATGAACCATCGCAATCCTGTTCGAATGAATCGGCGTCTTTTCCTGTCCTCGGTCGCAATATTTACGGCAACCGCGACATCGGCCGGTTTTGCGCGATCGTTCTCGGGCACTTTGCCCTGGACGCCAATGGCATCCGATCAACCCACGCAGGTCGTGGCCGGCGGCTGGCACTTTTTCTCAACCCAGGAAGCAGCCCTTGTCGAGGCGATCGTCGACCGCATCATTCCGGCCGACGAGCTCAGCATGGGCGGCAAGGAAGCCGGTTGCGCCGTCTATATCGACAGGCAGTTGATGGGGGCGTTCGGAGCGTCGAGCCGGCTTTACACGCAAGGCCCGTTTCTGCCTGGACTGCCCACCCAGGGCTATCAGGGCGAGACCAATCCGGCGCAGCGTTACCGCACCGGGCTTGCCGCCATCGACGCCTTCCTGAAACAGCGGGACGGCAAGACATTCGTCGAGCTCGCACCGGCCGAACAGGATGCCTTCCTGACGGCAATGGAGGCCGGGAAAGTCGACCTGCCCAATGGCGTCAAGGGGCCCGGTTTCTTCGGGCTTCTGCTGCAGAACACCATGGAAGGGTTCTTTGCCGACCCCGTCTATGGCGGCAACAAGGACATGGTCTCGTGGCGCATGCTTGGTTTTCCAGGTGCCCGCTACGACTACCGCGACCATGTCAGCAAACACAATCAGCCATATCCGCATCCGCCTGTCTCGATCATCGGGCGTCCCGAATGGCTCGGCAAAGGCGCCTGATCATGACCAAGATACTGCCTCGCAAAGACGTCGTGATCGTCGGCCTCGGCTGGACGGGATCCATTCTGGCCCACGAATTGACCGATCAGGGCCTGGACGTGGTGGCCATAGAGCGCGGCCCCTGGCGCGACACGGCAACCGATTTCAACATCGGCTATGCGCAGGACGAGTTGCGCTACAGCATCCGGCGCGACCTCTTCCTGCAGCCGACCGTGGAAACCATGACGGTGCGCAATGACCCGTCGCAGAAGGCGCTGCCGATGCGCGATTTCGGCTCCTTTCTCCCCGGCAACGGCGTCGGCGGCGCCGGCGTCCACTGGAACGGCCACACCTGGCGGTTCTGGGATTCGGACTTTCAGATAAAGACCAATCTGACGAAGAAATACGGTGCATCGAGAATCGCCGATCTCCAGGTCGAGGACTGGGGCGTGACCGGCGCGGAGATGGAGACCTATTACGACCAGTTCGAGTATCTGGCAGGCATCTCGGGCAAGGCCGGCAATATCAAGGGGCAGTTGCAGGAAGGCGGCAATCCGTTCGAGGATCCAAGGTCGCGGGATTATCCGAACCCGCCGATGCAGATGACCTACGCGCCAACCCTGTTCGCCGAGGTCGGCCGGTCGATCGGCCTGCATCCCTTCCCGACCCCATCCGCCAACATGTCGCGGGCCTATGTCAACCCGCTCGGCATCGCCATGGGTCAATGCACCTATTGCGGGTTCTGCGAACGCTTCGGCTGTGCCAACTATTCGAAGTCAAGCGCCCAGACCACCGTCCTTCCCGTGCTGATGAAGAAGTCGAATTTCGAGGTTCGCACCGACAGCGAGGTGCTGCATGTCGAGCTGGCCCCCGGAGGCAAGTCGGCGCGCGGCGTCACCTATGTCGATACGTCAGGCGAGGAATATTTCCAGCCGGCCGATCTGGTGCTGCTGTGCGCTTACGGCCTGCACAATGCCCGGCTGATGATGCTGTCCGGCATCGGCAAGATCTACGACCCCGGCAGTGGCGAAGGAACGGTTGGGCGCAATTACTGCTACCAGACAAATGCCGGCGTGCAGGTGTTCTTCGACGACAAGAACTTCAACCCGTTCATCGCCGCCGGCGCGCTCGGTCAGACGATCGACGATTACAATGGTGACGCGTTCGACCACGGCGCGCTGGACTTCGTCGGCGGCGCGGGCATCAACTGCATTCCCACCAACGGGCGCCCGATCGGAACCAGGCCGACCTTGCCCGGCACGCCGAAATGGGGCAGCGCCTGGAAGAAGGCAACGGTCGAGGGTTACAGGAGCACGCTTGGCTACTCGTCCCAGGGAAGCAGTTACGCGACGCGCAACAACTACCTCGACCTCGACCCGACCTACAAGGACCGTTTCGGTCGTCCGCTGATGCGCATGACGTTTGATTTTCCCGACAATGACATCCGCATGTCGAACTATGTCTGCGACCGGATGGAGGAAATCGCCAAGGCGCTCGGCGGCAAGCAGTACGCCGTCGGCCGCCGCAAGAAGGGCTGGGACAGCGTCCCCTACCAGAGCACCCACAATACGGGCGGCGCCATCATGGGAACGGACCCGAAGAAGAGCGCGGTCAACACCTTCCTCCAAAGCTGGGACGTCCCCAATGTCTTCGTCATCGGCGCGTCGGCCTTCCCGCAGAATGCCGGCAAGAACCCGACAGGAACCGTCGGCGCGCTCGCCTTCCGTGCCGCCGATGCCATCCGCAATCAATATCTGCGCAATCCCGGTGCACCCCTGGTGCAGGCATGAACAAGCTCGTTTTCACGCTCGCCATCGGCGCCGCGGCCCTCAACGCGGGCCCGGCACGGAGTGCCGACCAGGCGGACCAGATCATACGTGGACAGTATCAGGCCGTGCTCGGCGACTGCGCAGGCTGTCATACGCAGGCCGGGGGCAAACCGCTGGCTGGCGGACTGCCGCTCGAAACGCCGTTCGGCATGCTTGTCCCGCCCAACATAACCCCCGACGGCGAAACGGGCATCGGCAATTGGTCGGAAGCCGATTTCCGCAGCATGATGAAGTCAGGCATCGGCCACAATGGCGTGCGGCTCTACCCCGCAATGCCCTACCCCGCCTATACCAGGATGAACGATCGGGACATTTCCGACCTGTGGGCCTATCTGACGACGGTTGAACCGGTATCGAACAAGGTCGAGGCCAATCAGCTGCCCTTCCCGTTGAACATCCGGCTGGCGATGCTGGGCTGGAATGTCCTCAACTTTACCGAGGCAAGCTTTCAGCCGGATTCCTCCAAGTCGGCGGAGTGGAATCGCGGCGCCTATATCGTCCAGGGTGCTGGACATTGCGGCACCTGCCACTCGCCCAAATCTTTCCTTGGCGCCGACAAGGACAGCGAGTTCCTGCAAGGTGCCTCCCTGCAAGGCTGGTTTGCCCCCGACATCACCAACAATGCGCAATCGGGCCTTGGGAAATGGTCTCAGGAGGATCTGGTCCAATACCTCAAGACCGGCGTCAACGCGCATTCGATTGCATCAGGTCCGATGGCGGAGGCCATCGAGAACTCCACGTCGAAAATGACCGATCCCGATCTCAAGGCGGTTGCAGTCTACCTCAAGAGCCTGGGCTCGGATGTCGACAGCGTCCAACCGGCAAAGCCTGACGCGACACGGATGGCAACGGGCGAGGCAATCTATCGCGACAATTGCTCGGCTTGCCATGGTGGAGATGGTGCCGGGTCAGGCGTGCTTTTCCCTTCCCTTGCCGGCAATTCGATCGTCGCGCAGGGCAGTTCCGAAACATTGGCCCGGCTCGTCCTTGCCGGCAGCCAGGCCGTGCACACGGCTGATGCACCGACTACGCCCGCCATGCCCTCCCTGGCCTGGCGCCTGAAAGACCAGGAGGTCGCCGACGTCCTGACCTATGTGCGCGCCAGCTGGGGCAACGCCGCCCCGGCGGTCTCCTCTGACGATGTCGCTGCCGTACGCAAGGGGCTGACCCGGTAGACCCGTACTCTAGCTCTCTGCTGCGACAGCGAGCGCCAGACGGCTCATGTCTGCGAACAATTCCTGGCGCTCGGAATAGTCGGTCTGTTCGCCGGTCTCGATGTTGTCGACCACGACACACATCGACAGCGCACGCGCTCCGAAATGCTCCGATATGCGATAGAGCGCGCTGGTTTCCATGTCCACGGCCAGGGCTCCTTCCGACCGCGCAACGGCAAAACGGGCGCGCCCTTCCGGGTGATAGAAGATGTCGCTGCACACCGTCAGGCCGACATGATGGTCGATGCCGAATTCTACCGCCTTGGCCAGTGACGATGCGAGAAGCGCCGGGTCGGGGCCAGCGGGTCCATAGAGGCCGAAGACCTGGCCGCTCTGGGCGCTTTCCGCCTGTGCCGATTGTGAGATGACAAGGCTGCGCAGTTTCGCCTTTGCGGTCAGGCTGCCGCAGGTGCCGGTGCGGATCAAGGTCCGGGCGCCATAATGGTCCAGCAGTTCATGCGCATAGATCAGAAATGATGAAACGCCGATGCCCGTCGCCTGAATGCTGATGGACTTGCCACGAAACAGCCCGGTGAAGCCAAGCGTGCCGCGGCGGCGATTGATGCAGCGCGGCGCTTCCAGGAACGTTCGCGCCATCCACTCGGCACGCTGCGGATCACCCGGCAACAACACCGTGTCGGCGTAGTCGTCCTTGTCCGCTTCGTTGTGCGGCGTCACAAGTTGCTCCCCTAAGCCTTCCTGCCGTTTCACCCGCAATCATGGCGTTGTCACGGCGTTGTGCAAGGAGGAACATGGGAAAGGCTCTAAGACTCCAGCACGTCCTTGACGATCGTCGCCAGTTGCTTGAGCGAAAACGGCTTGGGCAGAAAGCCGAAATGCGCATCTGCCGGGAGGTTTCTGGCGAATGCGTCCTCGGCGTAGCCGGACACGAAGACGAACTTGATGTCCGGCTGGCGCTTGCGCAATTCACCAAGCAGTGTCGGTCCGTCCATTTCCGGCATGACCACGTCGGAAACGACGATATCGACCTTGCCGCCCAGCGCCTCGAACACTTCCAGCGCCTCGACGCCCGACGATGCCTCGTGCACGGTGTATCCACGCGAGGTCAGCGCCCGCATGCCGCCCATGCGCACGGCATCCTCGTCCTCGACGAGCAGCACCGTGGCCGAGCCCGACAGATCCTTGGCCGGATCGGCGACCTTTGCCGGCGCCGCCGGCGCATCGCCGGGCTCGCCTGCTTTTTTCGCTTCGGCGATGTGACGCGGCAGGAAAATGCGGAAAGTCGAGCCTTTGCCGACTTCGGAATCGCAGAAGATGAAGCCGCCGGTCTGCTTGATGATGCCGTAGACCATCGACAGACCAAGGCCGGTGCCCTTGCCGACTTCCTTGGTGGTGAAGAAGGGTTCGAAAATCTTCTTCAGCACGTCGGGCGCGATGCCGCTGCCGGTGTCCTCGACTTCGACCACGACATAGTCCGCCGGGGCGAGTTCGCGGTAGGAAAAGGCCTTGCACTCCTCGGCGGTGACATTGCGGGTGCGCACGGTGAGATCGCCGCCCGCCGGCATTGCGTCGCGCGCGTTGACCGCAAGGTTGACCACCACCTGCTCGAACTGCCCGATATCGACCTTGACCGGCCACAGGTCGCGGCCATGGTCGACCTTCAGCTTGATGTCGTTGCCGACCAGGCGGGCGAGCAGCATCCTGAGATCGGCGAGCACGTCGGTCAGGTTGAGCACTTCCGGTCGCAATGTCTGCTTGCGCGAGAAGGCCAGAAGCTGCCGCACCAGCGAAGCCGCCCGGTTGGCGTTCTGCTTGATGTTCATGATGTCGGGGAAGGACGGGTCCGACGGGCGGTGGTTGGTCAACAAAAGGTCGGACGCCATGATGATGGCAGTCAGCACATTGTTGAAATCATGCGCGATGCCGCCGGCAAGCTGGCCGACCGCCTGCATCTTCTGGCTTTGCGCCATCTGCCCTTCGAGCGCTTTCTGCTCCGTTGTCTCGACGGCGTAGACGATGGCCGACTCCTCGGCGCCCTCGCCGCCGGTGCCGTCGGCGACGGCGTTGACGTAGAAGCGGATGTGCCGTTCGTCGTTGCCGGGCAAAAGCGTGTCGATCGGCTCGATGTCGGCCTGCCGCTGCTGCGCTTTCTCGAAGGCAGCCGCGAAGGCCGGCCGGTCGCGTTCATGGATCACCGTGTCGAGCCGTACGCGACGGTCGACGGCGTCGCGATCGACGACAGACGAAAACAGCGACAGGAACGGCGCATTGGTACGCAGGATGCGCCCATTGTGGTCGACGCCGGCGATCGCCATCGGTGTCGAGTTGAAGAAGCGGGTGAAGCGCACTTCCGAAGCCCGCAAATCGGCAGAGGCATCCTCGCCTTGCGTGCGGTTGAGCACGATCGTGCGTGTCGGCCCGTTCAATCCTTCGCGGCTGGCCGAAACGCGGTGCATGAAGCGCACCGGCAGCGCTTCGCCCGTCGTGGTCGTCAGGTCGAGATCTATCACCGCGTTGCGTGTGGTGCCGGGGTCGGCCTTGACCGAGCGGACCAGCGCCATGCCGTCGCCGGCCACGATCTCCGACAGAGACACGGCGCCGGGCGTGAAGCTGGTGAGGTCGATGCCCAGCCATTCGGCGAGCGTGGCGTTGATATAGGTGACGCGGCCCTCCTGGTCGGCCGAAAAGAAGCCGGCCGGCGCGTGGTCGAGATGATCGATCGCCTTCTGCAGATCGAGGAAGAAGCGCTCCTGCTCGGCCCGCTCCTGCGAGATGTCGGCAAGCTGCCAGGCCAGCATCGGCAGCCGCTGGCCTGGAACGCTGAAGGCGCGGGCGCGTGCCCGGTACCAGCGGGCGCCAGGCTCGGCACCGGGCCGAATGGACTGTGCGAGCCTAAACTCGCCGTCGCCCGGCTGGCCGTCGCGCAGGCCGGATGCCAGGCGATAGATCGTCACCGAGGCTTCGGGGACATCCGAGAGCAATCCCTCGACGGTCTTCAGGTCGGCAGCGGACGATGCTCCGGTCATATCCGCATAGGCGCGATTGGCGTAGACGACGCGGCCCTTGGTGTCGGTGACGAGAAGCCCCTGCGACATCGAATCGACGAAGGATTTCGACAGTTCGTCGCCTGTCGAGCGTGGCGTGACCTGCACGAAGCCGATCGCCGTCGCGAACAGGAAGCCGACGCCGATCATCGCCAGCACGCCGAGCATGCCGAGCAGGAAAGGATCGCCGAGGCGCTCGCGGAAAAGCCCGAAGACGATCGCCGCCCCCGTCAGAACGACGATGAAAATGATAAGCCGGGTGACCGCGCCGGGTCGCGTATTCTGGTCGACGATCGGTACCGGATAGAAATCGCCGCGCGCTTCCTTGGCCATGTGCCCCCTGCTCGTGAATTCCGGTGTTCCGACACCCGCCCCTAGCGGGTTGAATCACATTCTCCTAGTCCGGAAAAGGCCTGGGCGGCAAATGTCGGATAAAAATGATGTCTTCCAGGCTTCGGAGTTTTTCTAGCTGTTCACCAGCGTGAAACGCAACTTGCGGTGGCCCGCTGCAACGGTCTAGTGTCTCTTCACTTCCAAGGGCGATCAGGGGAACCCAATGCAATGGCTCGATAGCGTGGCAGGTCCCGGTTATGCCGCAGCATTGTTGTGGACGTTTGCAGCGCTTGTCCTGCTGGTTATCGTTCTCGTTATCATCAAGCTGGTGCGCAACCTGACATTCGGAACCTTCGTCGCCGGTGGCCGGAACCGCAAGACGCGACTGGCCGTCATGGATGCCACCGCCGTCGACAGCCATCGCCGGCTGGTGCTGATACGCCGTGACGATATCGAGCACCTGCTTCTGATCGGCGGCCCGACCGACGTCGTCGTCGAGCGCGATATCCGACTTTCGGCGCTACGCCGGCCGGCATTGACCGGAGATGGCGGCTTGCAGCCGGTTCCGGCCGCCGCGGCCCCGGCAAGACCGCGTCCGCCGCAACCCGCTCCGCCGCCGGCGAGACAGGCTCCCGCTCCACAGCCGGTGAACACGACGCCACCCGCCCGCCCGCGTACAACAGCGCCGCCGGCACCTGCACCGAAGCCGGCAACGCAAAGCTATCAGCCGACCAATGTCACGCCGTTGCCTGCCTACGGCTCCGCCAACGCCAACACCGCCCGGCACGCGCCGCCCCCACCGCAGCCGGTGCAGGACAGCATCGACGACACGCTGATGAGGGAACTCGAAGTGTCGCTGGATCAGCCCCGTTCGGGCGGCCCGGTGGGCAAGCCGGCGGCGCCGCAGTCGCTCGACGACGAGATGACCAAGCTTCTCGGCGAACTCTCCAGTCAGAAGAGATGAGCAACCGCCGGGTCGCTATCCCCGCGGAAAACATCGTCGCCGGTCTACTGGTCTACTGCCGAACCACCTCGTCCGAAGCGCCAAATATCAAGGGTTTACTGCCTTCGCCCGCCCTGAGCGGTGGATGCCGCACCAATAAAAATGGCCGGAAAACCGGCCATTTCAGAATCGAGTTCGTTCGATGACAGCCGGCCGTGAGCCGCCGGCCTTGACCTTCAGTCGTCGCGATAGACTTTTTCGCGGCGCTCATGCCGCTCCTGCGCTTCGATCGACAATGTCGCGATCGGACGTGCATCGAGCCGCTTCAGCGCGATCGGCTCGCCGGTCTCTTCGCAATAGCCGTAAGTGCCTTCGTCGATGCGCTGCAGGGCGGAATCGATCTTTGCAATGAGCTTGCGCTGACGGTCGCGGGCCCTGAGTTCGATGGCGCGGTCGGTTTCCGAAGAGGCGCGATCGGCCAGATCGGGGTGGTTGGCGTTTTCTTGCTGCAGGATTTCCAGTGTTTCGCGCGCTTCGCGCAATATGTCATTCTTCCAGGTGACGAGCTTTGAGCGGAAGTAGGATTTCTGCCGCTCGTTCATGAACGGCTCGTCTTCGGAGGGTACGTAATCGGCGGTAACGATGTCGTTCATTCGACTCACCCAAACTGCCCCAATTTTGGCGCCTATATATTCGTCGTCCGACGCCTGCACAAGCGCAATCGGCCGCTGTCTCACGCAATTGTTAAAGTACCCGTCACGCGTCTCTGCGGCCGCGTACGGTCGCTTTGGTACAAAATTCGCCGAGACACTTTCGATCCGGTGGCACATGCTTTCCGAGATTGCCGTGACCCCGGGGGCCGATACGCAAGAGACCTTTGCAGCAAGCAGCATTGGGTGATTCGCCGTGTTGAAGAGCACGGGCCATTGTGCGCAACGCCGTTCTCGTGGCTAATCCCGGGACGCTTCGGCATTCGGAGGTTGGGTGAGCAGGCTTTATCTGTTGCGACATGCAAAGGCTGGCTGGGCACTGCCCGGCATGCGGGATTTCGATCGCCCGCTCGATGCCTCCGGCCGCGCCGATGCCGAAATGGTGGGGGCCGCCATGCGCTCCCGCCTCTATGTTCCGGACCGGACGCTCTGCTCCAATGCCAAGCGCGCCAAGGAGACGCTGGAAGGCCTGGCCGGCCAGACCGACACCGGCCGGGTTCTGTTCTTCGACGCGCTCTACAGCGCGGACGCGGCCGGGTACCTCCACCTTATCCGCGACAATGGCGGATCAGGCTCATTGCTGGTCATTGGCCACAACCCGATGATGGAAGACCTCACCATGGCAGTTTCGGGCGACGGCGACGAAACCGCGCGGGCCACGCTGAACCATGGGTTCCCGACCGCGGGCCTGGCGGTCGTCCGCTTCGACGGCGATCTTGCCAGCGCCGCCCAAGGCACCGGCTATCTCGAAGCGTTCCTGACGCCGGCCGATCTCTGAAGCCATTTCAAAGCCTGGTTGCAGAGCCTATATCGGACGGACCGAAGTCCGAGAGAGCAAATTTTGGCATCATCGCTGACCACCTTCACCGACGAAGCGAGGATTGCCCTCGACACGCTGTCGGGCCGCGCCACCGGGCTTTTTTCCCCATCGCTGCGCCTCGGCGTGACGGGATTGTCCCGCGCCGGCAAAACGGTGTTCATATCGGCCCTTGTCCACAATTTGATCCATGGCGGCCGCCTGCCGCTGTTCGAGGCGCAGAAATCTGGGCGCATCGCCCGCGCCTTCCTCGAGCAGCAGCCCGACGACGCGGTGCCGCGTTTCCAGTACGAGGACCACATCGCCGCCCTGGTCAACGACCGCGCCTGGCCCGATTCGACGCGTGCCATTTCGGAACTGCGGCTGACCATCGAATATGAATCGGCTTCCGGCTGGAGCCGCATGTTTTCCTCCGGCAGATTGTCGGTCGATATCGTCGACTATCCCGGCGAATGGCTGCTCGATCTGCCGCTGCTCGGCAAATCCTTTGCCGATTTTTCGCACGAAGCCTTCGAAATGGCCGTTCTGCCGGTGCGCGAGGATCTTTCGCAGAGTTGGCGGGCGCTGTCAGCCGGGGTCGACCCGAACGCCGATGCCGACGAGATGACGGCGCGCCGCCTGGCCGAAAGCTTCGCCGCCTATCTGAAGGCCTGCAAGCTCGACGAGCGGGCGCTTTCGACCTTGCCGCCCGGCCGCTTCCTGATGCCGGGCGATCTCGAAGGCTCGCCGGCACTGACCTTCGCGCCCTTGGCCGGGATCGGCGACAGGCGTCCGCGCCCGGGGTCGCTGCACGCCATGATGGACAGGCGCTATGAGGCCTACAAGACGCATGTCGTCAAACCCTTCTTCCGCGAACACATCACCCGCCTCGATCGCCAGATCGTGCTGATCGACGCCATGCAGGCGCTGAACGCCGGCCCCGGCGCCATGGCCGACCTGGAACGCGCGGTAACCGAGATCCTCAGCTGTTTCCGACCCGGCCGGGGCAGCTTCCTCACCGATCTGTTCTCGCGGCGCATCGACCGCATCCTGGTTGCCGCGACCAAGGCCGACCATCTGCATCACGAAAGCCATGACCGGCTGCAGGCGATCGTGCGGCGGCTTGCCGACCGCGCCGTGGCACGGGCGAATTTCACCGGCGCCGATGTCGATGTGGTCGCCATGGCGGCGGTGCGCGCGACGCGCGAAGGCACCGTCAAGCAAGGCCGAGAGACGTTGCCAGTCATTATCGGCACGCCGATCGCCGGCGAGAAGATCAATGGCGCAACCTTCGATGGAAAGACTGAAACAGCCATATTTCCCGGTGATTTACCGGAGAAAATTGATGCGGTTTTTGATCTTTCGGGAGCCGATCACAAGCAGGATGCCGCGGACCCTGCAATCCGCTTCGTCCGTTTCCGTCCCCCAAAGCTAGAACGCACGGCCGAAGGTATCACCCTGTCGCTGCCGCATATCAGGCTCGACCGTGCCTTGCAGTTCCTGATCGGAGATCATCTGGCATGACTGCGCCCCGCAAGCCGGCAGCGTTCCGCATCGAGCCGGAAGCCGAACCAAGGCAAGAGGCGCCGCAGGCGCGCCGTGCCCAGGCCGATGCCCAGCGCAAACCCCGCGCGATGAAGGCCGATGTCGCGATGGTCATCCCGGCGGAAGTCGATGTCTTCGACGAGCCTGACATCATTGCCGCGGAGCCGCCGCCGGCGATCGCCCCCAGAAAACGCTCACTGCTCGGCAGCATCTTCTTCGGCGCCTTTGGCGTGCTGGTTTCGCTAGCTGTCGGCCTGTGGACCGACCAGCTCATACGCGACCTCTTCGCGCGCGCCGAATGGCTGGGCTGGCTGGCCGCGGGCATGGCTGCCATCGCCGTGCTGGCGCTTATGGTGATCCTGATTCGCGAGTTCCTGGCGATCGCCCGCCTTGCCGAGGTCGAAAAACTGCAGAAGCGTGCGCTCGACGCGATCGCCCGCGACGATCCCAAGGCTGCACGATCGGTCGTCGACGAATTGTCGGCCTTTGTCGCGGCCAAACCCGAAACCGCGGCCGGCCGGCGCGCGCTGGCCGAACTGCGCGGCGAAATCATCGACGGCGGCAATCTCGTGCGCTTGGCCGAGGCTGAAATTCTCGGACCACTCGATGCCAGGGCGAAGGTGATGATTCTCGAAGCCGCCAAACGCGTTTCGCTGGTGACGGCGGTCAGTCCACGCGCACTGGTCGATGTCGCCTATGTCGTGTTCGAGGCCGGGCGGCTTATTCGCCGCCTGTCAGAACTCTATGGCGGACGGCCGGGAACGCTGGGTTTCTTCCGCCTGGCGCGCAGCGTGCTGGCGCATCTGGCGGTTACCGGCTCGATCGCGATCGGCGACAGTTTCGTCCAGCAGATCGTCGGCCACGGCCTGGCCGCGCGCCTTTCGGCCAAGCTTGGCGAGGGCGTCGTCAACGGCATGATGACGGCACGCATCGGCATTGCCGCGATGGAGACGGCGCGACCCCTGCCCTTCAGCGCCGCCAAGCGTCCCGGACTTGGTGATTTCCTCTCGGCGCTGACATCGTTCGCAACCAGGAAAGATGGTGAAACGACCCCATCCGGCAAGTGAGCCGGGCTGGAGTGTCTGGACCTTCGGAATTGTTACCGGACTGCTTTGCGGCGGCCCCGCGGTGACGAAGCATTAACCAATCTTGTTCATGGTCAGACGGGTTCCAAACAGCATCTTTGTTGCCGGGTGTCGTCGATGAAAAGCGTAATTCTATCCAGTGTCCTGCCCCTGGCAACGGTGATTACGGCAGTCGTCGGCATTGCCGGAGTGGCCTCTGCGGCGGAGCCGGACAAGCAGTTCTTCCAGTCCGCCGAAGGCAAGTGGATCGGTCCCGGCGAAATCGTCGCCGGCAAGTACAAAGGCACGAAGTTCAACTGCAGCTTCACCGGCTCGACGCCCGACGGCAAGGTCGGCATGTCGCTCGACGGCGGCTGTCGGGTCGGCATGTTCACCCAGCCGATGTCGGCCAAGATCGAGCGCAAGGGCCGTGAGGGCTACAAGGGCAGCTTCATGGGTGGCGCGACCGGTTCCGGCCTCGACATCATCGGGGGCAACGTCGTCGATCCCCGCAAGGTGGTCTTCACCATCAACCGCAACCAGCTGCGCGGCGTCATGCAGGCTCGCATCCCTGACGACAATTCGATGACGGTGACTATTGCCGTGCGCGTCGACGACCAGCTGGTGCCGGTGATCGGCATGAGCCTGAAGCGCGTCGACGCGGTCGAAGTCGGCTCCATCGCGCCGAACTGAACAATTCAAAAGAAAAGGCGGCGACCCAACGGTCGCCGCCTCGTTTGATCCAATCGAATCAGGGCGTTAGCCTTTGATCGTGGCCGTCAGTTCGTCATAGGCCTTGCAGGCGTCGGCCAATGTCGTAGCGCCCTGATACTTGGTTGTCACCGCCTGGACCTTGGCCGTCAGATCAGCCGCTTTGGACGGGTCCTTGGTAATCGCTTCCTGAAGTGCTGCAGCCATGTCCTGCGCCTTCTTGGTCGCGATCTCCGCCGTGCACTCAGGCGCCTTCGAGCAAGCCGAACCGGCAAGCACCGCCAGGCCGACGGCAACAAACAAAAACTTCTTCATGTCAGTCATCTCCTCAAAAAGGGCGCGACTTGATCGTCGATCACCCTCCAATGGCCGAAGCCGAGCGTCCTTAGCCTTCGATTGCGGCAAGATGCAACGTGTTCCCGGCCTCAACTTGTGTATCGCGCCTGCAACATCGGCGGCGGCCTGGATTCAGGCTATTTTATCAGCGGCAGCAAAGTTCAGCTGCGCGGCTGCAGCAGCGCCAAGACGGCGGTCGATGCGGCAAGGATAGCAGTCAGAGTCAAAGGCCCAGTCGCGCCATAGGTGTCCACGACATAGCCGCCGACAACCGCGCCGATGGTGATGGCAATTTGGAAAGAGGTGACCATCAGGCTGCCCGCTGCCTCCAGCGCATCAGGCGCCGCGCGCGACATATTGGTCGGCAGCACCACCGGCGCCATGCCAAAGGCGAAACCCCACAGCGTAACGAAGCCGAAGGCAACGCCGATATGCGAGCCCCAAAGCACCAAAGTAAGTGCCGCAACCGCCATCAACGCTGCGGTGACTGCGAGGGCCATGTGGATGTTGGTGTCGGCCATGCGGCCGCCGGCAACATTACCGATCACGGCAGCGATGCCAAACCCGAGCAGAGCCAGGGCAATCGGTCCGGTTGTAAGGAGTGTCACCTGTTCGAGGAAGGGACGCACATAGACCGAGCCGGCAAAATGCCCCGTCATCAGCAAAACAATAGCCAACATGCCGAGTTGGATGCCGCGCCGCCGGGTCAGCCGAAATACATCTGCAAGGCTGTTGCTTGCCGTTGCGGGCAAGGTCGGCAGGCTGAGAAACTGCAGCAGCATGGCAAGCGCGGCCAGCCCCGCCGTCATGGCCATGGCACTGCGCCACCCTATCCAGTCACTGATCAGCGCGCCCATCGACGGTGCGGCAATGGTGGCAAGCGAGACGCCGAGGGTGACGATCGCCATGCCCCGACCTGTCGCATTGGCGCCAACCAGCCTCGCCACGACGGCGACCGAAAGTGCCCAGAAAGCGCTGAGAGCGATGCCCAGTCCGGCCCGGCCCAACAGCAACAGCCAGAAATCGGTCGCCAGCGCCGCCAGGATATTGGAACCGACCGCAAGGGCGCTGAGACCAACCAGCACCGCCTTGCGGTTCAAGCGGCCGATGAGAACATTGCTCAACATGGCCGTCACGGCGCCGACGGAAGCGGTGGCGGTGACGACCTGGCCGGCCGTCCCCTCGCTGATGCCGAGATCGCGTGCCATTGGCGTCAGCAGACCTGCGGGCAGGAATTCGGCAGACACCAGGGCAAAGCTGGTGGCCGCCAATGAAATGACCGCGAACCAAGTGGCTGCGCTCCACGCGGCTGGTGCATCGGCATCAAGGCCAATCGCGGCGTCTTCAAGCTGTAATGTTGTGTCAGTCACGGAAAGATCTCCAAAGTTTGGAGGTCTTAAATAGGCGAGTCCGCTCGGATGATATGTATCTTAGAATCCGAAATTCATATCCATTCGTCCGGGAATTGTGCGACGCACAACGCCAGGCGAGACATTGGTGATGCGCTTGAACGCGCGCGCGAAGGATGCCTCGGAATCATAGCCCAAACGGGTAGCGACTTCGGCAACCGACAAGCCGTTTTGGCCCAGCAATTCGCGGGCAAGCTGCATACGCAGGCGGGCGAGATAGTGTGCGGCACCCTCTCCCAATACCGCACTGAAACGCTCGGCGAAAATCGAACGCGATTGGCCTGCCACGCCGGCCAGGCTTCCCAGCGTCCAGTTGTGGCCGGGGTCGCGGTGCATGGCCGCCAAAGCCCGGCCTATATGGGGGTCACGGATGGCTGCGAGCCAACCGGTGGTCGAGGCTCCGTTGCAATTGACCCAGCAGCGTATGAGCCGGGCCGTTAGCAAGTCGGCCATACGCGACAGAATCGTGGCGCTGCCCATCTGCGGTTGCGAGGCCTCCACCGTCATGGCCGCCAGCAAAGGACCGACGACCGGGTCATTGCCGGCCACGTCGCAACCCTTGATGACAGGCGGCATCAACGTGATCAATGGGTTGAGCGCATAGGAGTCCAAGGCCATGGAGCCGCAGAAAAGGGTGCTCGTCGCGCCCGTTCCTTGCCGTACCACTTCGCAGACGTTGCCCCCCAACTTGATCACCCGGCAACCTTCGAGCGAGTCCCCTGCAACGTCCGGCGCGCTGGCCAGCCGATGGGCGATGCCTTGCGGCAGCAGCACCAGATCGCCATCGCGCAACTCCTGCCAGCCTTGCGATTCAGTATGAATCCAGCACGGGCCCTGGCCGACAAAGTGAAACCGAAGCAGCTGTTGTTGCGGAAAGTCTATGCTCCATGGGTGCCGGAGCTCGCAGCGACCATAGTTGACACCACTCAAGCGAAAGTCTTGTAAAACTTCGCTGAGCGCATCCATCGGGATATGTGGCGTCGAAGACGGCCGGGACGAATAGTCAGGCATATACGTGATATAGATGCCGAACGTCCGGCAGGCAAGCGGGGACCGTTGTTCCACCAGGGGAATCGCTGCAACGGCACCCTACCTTTCCCGGCAGATTTCTCGCCTTGCCTCCCGCTCCAACTGCATGCAAGGAGTGCTGCGAGACACAGGGACAAGAGGCATGGCGGCGGAAGCATCGGGCAGTGATCTGGTTCAGGTGGTGGCGCTGCTTGCTGCCGGCGTCGTCGCCGTCCCCATCTTCAAGCGCATGGGCCTCGGCTCGATTCTCGGCTATCTGGCCGCCGGCGTGGTGATCGGCCCGTTCGGCCTCGGCGTCTTTTCCGAATCGGAAGCCATTCTTCATGTCGCCGAACTCGGCGTTGTGATGTTCTTGTTCATCATCGGGCTGGAAATGCAGCCGTCGCGGCTGTGGGGCCTGCGCCGCGAGATCTTTGGCCTCGGCGCGCTGCAGGTTGGCGTCTGCGCGCTTCTGCTGACAGGTGTCGGCATGGCTGGAGGGTTTCCGATCGCACAATCCTTCGTCGCCGGCGCCGGCTTCGTGCTGACCTCGACGGCGATCGTCATGCAACTCCTCGAGGAACGCGGTGAAATCGCCGCACCGAAAGGCCAGCGCATCGTATCGGTGCTGCTGCTCGAGGATCTTGCCATCGTGCCGCTGCTGGCCCTGATCGCGTTCCTGGCACCCGGTGGAGCCGACACCAGCCTGTCGGAGCGGCTAACCGAGGTCGGCATCGGCCTCGCCGCTATCGTCGGCCTGGTGGTGGCCGGCCGCTATCTGCTCAACCCGTTCTTCCGCATCCTGGCGGATGCCCGTGCCCGCGAGGTGATGACGGCCGCGGCACTTCTGGTCGTCCTTGGGTCAGCCCTCGCCATGCAGCTCAGCGGCCTGTCGATGGCGATGGGTGCCTTCCTGGCCGGCGTGCTTTTGTCCGAATCGACCTTCCGCCACCAACTCGAAGCCGACATCGAACCCTTCCGCGGCATCCTGCTCGGTCTGTTCTTTCTCGCGGTGGGCATGTCGCTCGACCTGCATGTGGTCGCGGCGAACTGGCGGCTGATCGCCCTTTATGTCGTCGCCTACATGGTGATGAAGGCGTTCGGTATCTACATCGTCGCCCGCATCCTGAAATCAGGCCACCGCGAAGCCCTGGAGCGCGCGGTCTTCATGGCACAAGGCGGCGAATTCGCCTTTGTCCTCTACTCGGCGGCCGCGGCGGTCGGCATCATCGACGGCAACGCCAACGCGACGCTGACGGCGATCGTCATCATCTCCATGGTGCTGACGCCGCTGGCGATCATCGCCTTGCGCTATCTGACGCCGCGCGACGAGCAGTCGCTCGACGGCGTCGATGTCGCCGATGGCCTGACCGGCAGCGTGCTGGTCATTGGCTTCGGCCGCTTCGGCCAGATCGCGAGCCAGCCGCTGCTGCTGCGCGGCATCGACGTCTCGATCATCGACAATGATGTCGAAATGATCCAGGCGGCGGCCGATTTCGGCTTCAAGGTCTACTATGGCGACGGCACGCGACTGGACATCCTGCATGCCGCCGGTGCCGGCCGGGCGCGCGCCGTGCTGATCTGCGTCGACAAGGCCGATGTGGGTGTTCGCATCGCCCAGCTGATCAAGGCCGAATTCCCACTGCTCACAGTGCTGGCCCGCGCATTCGACCGTGGAACGGCGCTGCAGCTCATTCGTGCCGGCGTCGATTACCAACTGCGCGAAACCTTCGAATCCGCACTTGTTTTCGGTGGCTCGGCACTGGAATCGCTGGGCGTCGACCCCGAAGACGTGGCTGAAACGATCGAAGACGTCAGGCGCCGCGACACCGATCGCTTCGAAACCCAGCTTGCCGAAGGCATTCGCGCCGGACAGCGCTTCCTGAGAGGCAATATCGGCACGCCGATTCCGACACCGCTCTCCACGCCGCGCCGGCCTGGTCAGGCACTCAATGAAGAAACCGCGGGTGTGCTGCACAAGTCCGAACCCGCCGATTGAGCAAGGAACTATGCATGGAATTGGACAGCCGGGCCCTATCGGTCACCAAATTCTGGCGCGATGCCGGCGAGGATGCCTGGTTCGAGAAGAACGAAGCATTCGATGCCGAGTTCCGCGACCGCTTTCTCGGCCTGCACTATGCCGCCGCTCGGCGTGAATGCGACGACTGGCTGGAACATGCCGAAGGCGCGCTGGCGCTGATGATCCTGCTCGATCAGTTTCCGCGGAACTGTTTTCGCGGCACCGGCCATATGTACGCGACCGATCCGCTCGCCAGATATTTCGCAGAGAGGGCGGTCGCGGCCGGCCATGACCTGGCACTCGAGGAAGAACTCCGCGTTTTCCTCTACCTGCCGTACGAGCATTCGGAACTGCTGGCCGACCAGGACATTTCGGTCGAGCTGACGCAGGCCAGGGCCGAGCCCTACCTGAAATACGCTGTCGAACACCGCGATATCATTCAGCATTTCGGCCGTTTTCCGCATCGAAACAAGATGCTTGGCCGCGAAACCACGGTGCAGGAGCAGGCGTTCCTGGATGGTGGCGGCTTCTCTGGCTGAAGATCCGGCTACTGCCTCGTCCGGACCTCAGGCCAGCCACCAATCCCGGCCGGACGACAATCGCTCGATGCCTGAGGTATCGACGGCGACCAGGCGGTCGGTGATGCTGCGGCCGCTGACAACCAGGCTGGGCGCGATCTCGGCCAGCGGCGCCAGCACGAAGGCGCGCTCCAGCATGCGCGGATGCGGCACCTCCAGCCCGGTCTCGTGGATGACGCGGTCGCCGAACACCAGAATGTCGATGTCGATCAGCCGCGGCCCCCAGCGCTCCTCGCGCACCCGCTTCAGCTTGCGCTCCGCATCGAGGCAGAGGTCGAGCAAGGCACGCGGTGCAAGCACGGTGGAAATCTCGGCGGCCGCATTGAGAAAATCCGGCTGATCGAGCTTGCCCCAGGGCGGCGTGCGATAAAGCGACGAGACGCCGGTGACGCGCGTATCCGCGTCGGCATCCAGCATTCGCAGCGCCGCGCCCATGGATTTCGCCGGATCGCCAAGATTGCCGCCAAGGCTGAGATAAACGGTACTATTCGGGCCAGACAACGGTCACCTCGACATAATCGAGCACGCCGGGCACCGGTGCGTTCGGCTTGCGCACCGTGATCTCGGCTTTCTTTATCTGCGGAAAACGCGCCGTCAGCGCACGGGCCACTTCGAGCGCCAGCGACTCGATCAGAAAACGGCGCTGCCCGGTGATGATCTTTTCAATGACGGTGAATGCAATGCCGTAATGGACCGTATCCTCGATGGAATCCTCGGCAAGCGCCCGGCCCGGATCGACGGTGAGAACGGCATCGACATAGAAGCGCTGGCCGAGCCTTTCCTCCTCGTCCAGCACGCCGTGCCGGGCAAAGAAAGCGCAGTTCTTCATGCGGATGACATACATCGCTCAGTTTCTCGCCCGGTCCGTCTGACGCGCCAGCATAGCATCCGCAAGCGCCAAAGCGTCCACGTTGAATGCGACATCGTGGACGCGAAACAGATCGGCGCCCTGGAGCCTCAATATAACGCTGGTCGCCGCTGTTCCGACCCCTCTGTCGGCGGCATCACGGCCGGTGACCGTGCCGATGAAGCGTTTTCGCGACGTACCGACCATCAGCGGCAAGCCGAGTGCATGCAATTCCGAAAAGCGTGCCATTAGGTCGAGATTTTCCTTCGCCGTCTCCTTGGCGAATCCGAAACCGGGATCGAGCACGATATGATCGTCGGCGATGCCGTTCTGGCGGACGATTTCCAGCGACTTTCGCAGGAACGTCAATTGATCGGCAATCACATCCGGCAGTTTCTGGCGATCCCGCCCGGTATGCATGATGACAAGCCCGGCGCCGGTGTCGGCGGCGACACGCGCAATATCGGGCTCGCGCTGCAAACCCCATACATCGTTGACGATATGAGCGCCGGCGGCAACCGCCAGCCGCGCCGTGTCGGCGCGATAGGTGTCGACCGAAATCAGCACCTCACTCACGCCCGCCAGCGCTTCGATCACAGGCAGGATGCGGTCCTGTTCCTGACTGGCCGATACCGCGGCAGCACCTGGGCGCGTCGATTCTCCGCCGACATCGACGACCAGTGCCCCCTCCCCGATCATGCGGCGCGCCTGGGCCAGCGCCTTTTCAGGGGCGTCGAACTGGCCGCCATCGGAAAAGCTGTCGGGCGTGACATTGAGGATGCCGACGACCACGGCCTTGCCGCCAAGGTCGAGATGGCGTCCATGCGCCAACTGCCATCGCCTGGCCGTCATTGCTCATCGACCATGGAGTTCATCAATCATGTGTGATCCCTGGCGGATCAATTTCATTGCGCCGGCAACGGCCGTAAAGCAAGGTGGTCGAAGAGGCAACATGATGAAACGATCCATGCTTGGCATGAAAAAACCGTCCCTGTGCGTGAAACAATCCTTGGCTTGCGCGCTGCTGCTCGCCATGACCCCGCTTCCGGCGGCTGCCGCCAATCTCGTCAAGACGTACAGCTATTTCGCCATCGGCGGCAGCACGCTCGACGACATCGAGGCACAACTCTCCAAACGCGGGCCGGAGGTGAAAAGCACCGGCACCCGGCACCCGGGCGCCACGCAAATGGCCTTCACCACCCGTATCAGCTATGCGCAGACACCGAGTTCCTGCCGAATCGCCGACGCGGTGGTGACCGTCAAGGTGAAGGTGATCCTTCCCGAGTGGCGCCGCCCGCGCAAGGCCGATGCCGATGTCAGGCTGTTCTGGGATACGCTGTCCGCCGACATCAAGCGCCATGAGGAGCGCCATGTCGAAATCGCCAAGAACCATGGCGGCGAACTCGAAGAGGCCTTGAAGGCCACCTACCCGCAAAAGAACTGCGACGCCGCCAAGGCCAAGGCGGCCGCGATCACCGCGGCTGTCCTGGCCAGGCACGACCGCGCCCAGCTTCAGTTCGACCGCGTCGAAAGCGTCAATTTCGAAAGCCGCATCCTGCGGCTGCTGCGCTACCGCATGGAGCGCATCGGCAACGGCCGACTGCCGCCGGCCTGAACGCACCCGAACTGAAGCCAAATTCGCCGAAGCGTAGTGCCAGATTCGAAAAACTTTCGAGCCGCTGTCGAAACCGGCCTATATGGGACGACATATATCAGGCTCGCCAGACGCGAGCATAAAACACCAATGCGATCCGAACGGTCGAGAAACCGGAACGGCTGAACAGCGCCGGTCAAATCGCAAGCTTATGGATGAACGATCATGGACCAGGCTGTCGATAACAAAACGATGGCGGAAACCGGCACGCCGATAACAGAGAGCGAAAAGAACGCCATTATCGGCGGCGTGCTGTTGTCGATGCTGTTGGCGGCACTCGATCAGACCATTGTCGCGCCGGCCATGCCGACCATCGGGCATGCGCTCGGAAACGCACACTATCTGCCATGGATCGTCACCGGTTATCTCCTGACCGCTACCGCCGTGGCCCCGCTCTACGGCAAGATTTCCGATGTCTACGGACGCCGGCCAACCGTCTATGCCGCGATCCTGATCTTTTTGGCGGGATCGCTGGTCAGTGCGATGGCTCCCAACATGTTTGTGCTGGTTGTCGGGCGGGCGATCCAGGGCGCCGGCGGCGGCGGCTTGTTCGCTTTGACGCAGACCGTCGTCGGCGATCTCGTTCCGCCGCGCGAGCGGGCACGCTATGCCGCCTGGTTCTCCGGCACATGGGCCGTCGCCAGCGTTGCCGGTCCGTTGCTCGGCGGCACTTTCGCCGAGCACCTGCACTGGTCACTGATCTTCTGGATCAACATTCCGCTTGGTGTTCTTGCGATGGCGATCATCAACAAGCCGCTCAAGAAACTGCCCGTTGCCGCAAAGCGCCATCGTATCGACGCCCTGGGCGCGTTGCTTCTGATCATTGCCACGGCGCTGCTGCTGCTCGCATTGAACTGGGGCGGCAGCGCCTATCCCTGGATTTCGCTTGAAGTCATCGGCGTTCTCTGCGGTTCGGCGATTTTCTGGGGCGCTTTTGCCTTGCGGCTTATGCGAGCCGCCGAGCCGCTCATCTCGCTTGAAGTGCTTGGCAATCCAATCGTTCTGGCAGGCACGCTTTCGATGTTCCTGCTTCAGGCCGCAAGCGTCGGCATGGCTGTGTACCTGCCCGTCTATCTTCAGGCGGTGCTCGGCCTGTCGGCAGCAGAGTCGGGCATCGCGATGCTTGGGCTTCTGCTGGGGACCGTCGGCGGCGCGGCATTCAGCGGGCGCATGATACCGCATTTCACCCACTACAAGCGCATTGCAATGGTGGGCGTCGTCTTCAGCATGCTGTGCCTCTGCCTGCTGGCCGTCGTCGCAGGATATGCAACGCTGCTGGAGGTAGAGGTCTTGACGATCTGCATCGGGTTTGGAACCGGAACGACGTTTCCGGTCACCACCGTGTCGGTCCAGAACGCCGTCGATCGCGTGCATCTCGGCGTCGCGACGGGCGTGCTGACATTCCTGCGTTCGCTTGGCAGTGCGCTTGGTGTCGCGATGCTCGGCGCGGTCGCTCTGGGCTACGGCCTGCCGCTTGCCGGTGAAGGCGTGCGGATCGTGGGCCATAGCGCGACGGTCGAGCCGTTCGTGATGATCTTTGCCGTCGCCGCCGCTACATTGCTGCTGGGGCTGATCACGCTGACGCTGATGCCCGAAAAGGAGCTTCGCGGTTACGCCGACAATGCGACGCCCATCCTCGCCGAGTAAGCTTCAGCCGGAGACGCCGAGCTTCTTCTGCAGGCTGGTCGAGGAGGTCGTGTACTGGAAAACGATGCGCTCGCCGGGGCTGATGATGCGCTTGGCGGCCTGCGCCATCAGCGCCACTTCGTGGAAGCCCGACAGGATCAGCTTCAGCTTGCCCGGATACCAGTTGATGTCGCCGACCGCGAAGATACCAGGCACCGATGTCTGGAACTTCTCGGTATCGACCGGAATAAGGTTCTCGTGAAGGTTGAGACCCCATTCCGCGATCGGTCCGAGCTTCATGGTCAGGCCGAAGAACGGCAGCATGCGCGTGCAAGGCACCTCGACATCGCCGTCCGGTCCCTTGATGGTGGCCGATGACAGTTGGCCGTCGGCACCGGTCAATCCGGTCACCTGCCCGACCTGGAATTCCAGCTGCCTCATTTCCTGCATGGCATACATCTTGTTGACGCTGTCGGGGGCGGCACGGAACTCGGGCCGCCGGTGCACCAGCGTCACGCTCTTTGCCACTGGCTGCAGGTTCAGCGTCCAGTCGAGTGCCGAGTCGCCGCCGCCGACGATAACGAGGTCATGGCCGCGAAAATCCTCCATCCGGCGCACCGAATAGAAGACACTCTTGCCTTCATAGGGCTCTATGCCGGGGATCGGCGGACGCTTGGGCTGGAAGGAGCCGCCGCCGGCGGCAATCACCACCACCTTGGCCTCGAACACCTCATTTTCGTCGGTGGTGACGCGAAAACTGCCGTCCTCCAGTTTTTCCAGGCTGGAAACCATTCGGTTGTAGCTGAAATCAGGCTTGAACGGCGCGATCTGCTCGAGCAATTTGTCGACCAGCCCCTGCGCCGAGATCGAAGGCCAGCCTGGAATGTCGTAGATCGGCTTTTCCGGATAGAGCTCCGCGCACTGGCCGCCCGGCCGATCCAGAATGTCGATCAGGTGGCACTTCATGTCGAACAGGCCGAGCTCGAACACGGCAAACAGGCCGACCGGCCCTGCCCCGACAATAAGCACGTCTGTCTTGGTGGTCTCGGTCATGCGATGTGCCTCGCTGCGAAGAGAGCAGGACACTGCATGACCAATGCTCCGCTGCCAAGCCGCAGCGGGAAAAATCAGTTGGCAAAGATCCTGCGCTTATCCCTGGCGGGCGGGCACGCGGACAACCAGGCCGTCAAGCGCATCGCGGACCTTGATCTGGCATGACAGGCGCGAGTTGGGCTGGACGTCGTAGGCGAAGTCCAGCATGTCCTCTTCCATCGCTTCCGGCTCGCCGACTTCAGCCGTCCAGGCTTCGTCGACATAGACGTGACAGGTGGCACAGGCGCAGGCACCGCCGCATTCGGCTTCGATCCCGGGCACGGCGTTGCGGATCGCGTTCTCCATGACCGTAGAGCCGTTCTCGGCGTCCATGTCGAAATGCGTGCCGTCATGGGCAATGAAAGTCAGCTTGGTCATTTGTCACCTGAAGGGAGTTCCAGCCGAGATAATCACTCCGGCTGACAAGTCAACTGCCGCATGAAAGCGCCGCCCGATGACGTTTTTCCGCAAATCGGGTTCGGCGCGGATTCAGCGGTTGATGGCGGCGATGAAATCGCGCACTTCGTCGATCAGCGTGCCAAGCCGCTTGAGCGTCTGGCCGTCTTCCGGCCGGTGCTCGATCTCGGTGGCGCAATCGGCAATGGCAAAGGCGCCGACGCCCCGTGCCGAACCCTTTAATCCATGGGCGAGCAGAAGCCGGTCCTTGATGTCGGCGTCGACTATTCTGTCGCGCACGGACACCGCCTGCTGTACAAACAGCGCCAGCACCTCTTGCTCAAGGCTGCGGTCGCCCATCGTCTGGCGGGCAAGGTGTGTTAAATCGACCGGCCGTGACCGCCTTGGTCCGGATACGTCGCCCCCGGGCATTGAGAAGGCAATGCCGCTTTCGCCACGCATGAACTCGAACTCCGTTTCTTCGATTCGCCCAAAAACCTAGGCGAATCCAATGGACAACGGGTTAATGAATGGCCGGGAAAAATGTTGCCAAAGCGGCGCCCAAATCACAGTTCCGTTAACCTTATATTTAAAGTTTTACGTATCCCGCGGAATGCATGTTTTCTTTACCCCCCTGTGTCATTACGATACGAGGGGTCCATTTTCAGCCTCCTGCGCGGGGCAAGACAAACAGAATTATAAGCCCGCGGCAGCTAGTACAGGGTAGCGAAGGCATGGCAAAGAAACCAACGACGACGAGAACTCTCGACAGCGACGTGGCCAGGGAACTGGAAAAGGCGCTCGATCTCGACCTCAGCAACGAGATCGGCAGCGGCGACCTCGACATCGCGGCTTCGATGGAGGATCTGGAAGCTCAGATATCCCAGGCGGCCGACGAGCTGGCGCGCGAGGGACGCAATCATAAGCCGGAACAAAACCCGGAGCCTGTGGTCAATCAGAACCACGCCGCGAAACCCGCGCCCAAGGCCAAGCCTGCCGAATTGCGCCCCGTGGAACCGCGCAATGGCGCCCAGCCCGCGGGTTTCGCGCCGGCCAATGACGATCGCCAGAAGGACTACAAGACGCTTCTGCACAGCCTCAACAGGCGTGCCTCGAACACCATTTACTGGGTCGTCGCCTTCGTTTCGCTCGCCTGGTTCGCCGGCGCCGGCGGTTTGGCCAATCTGCTTTTCGGACCGAGCATCTGGAGAATCCGTACGCTCGACCAGTTCCTTGCCCGTCCGGAACTGATCGGCCTCGCTGTCGCGGCCATCGTGCCCGTCATCCTGTTCTGGGCCTTCGCCGCCATGATTCGCCGCGCCCAGGAAATGCGCATCGCCGCACAGTCCATGACCGAAGTGGCCTTCCGCCTGACCGAGCCGGAAAACCTTGCCCAGGATCGCGTCATGATGATCGGCCAGGCCGTTCGTCGCGAAGTCGCGGCCATGGGCGAAGGCATCGAACGCACACTTGCCCGCGCCGTCGAACTGGAAACGCTTGTCCACAGCGAAGTCAACCAGATCGAACGCTCCTATTCCGAGAATGAATCCCGCATCCGTTCGCTGGTCGACGGGCTCGGCAGCGAGCGCGAAGCCGTCGTCACCCATGCCGAGCGCGTCCGCGCCTCGATCACCGGCGCGCATGAGACGCTGAAGGACGAGATCGGCGCCGCCTCCGATATCATCCGCGACTCGATCCTGAATGCATCGACCAAATTGTCGATGACGATCACCAATTCCGGCGACACGCTGATCGATCGCATCAACGAAAGCTCGATGTCGATCTTCGATTCGGTCGAAGGCCGGCTCGATTCGATCACCGATCGGCTGTCGACCTCGGGCGAGGCCTTCGCCAGCCTTCTCGACACCCGCATTGCCAAGCTGACGGACACCACGGACGGCCTGACGCGGTCGTTGACCGATCTGCTCGACGATCGCACCACCGGCATGGTGTCGCTGCTCGGCGGCGCCGCGCGCACCCTCAATTCCGAATTCGAGGCCAGCCTCAACGGCATCGAGCGGACGCTCGCCGAACGCGGCCAGGCACTGATCAGCGAGTTCCAGACCCGCGCCGAGGCGCTCGACACCGGAACGCAGAAGCTCAATGCGGCACTCGAGGCCCGCGCCCGCCAGATCAACGAAACGCTGGTCGAGCGCGCCCGCGAAATCGCCCACACCTTTGCCGAGAGCAAGGATACGTTGTCGGCGATGATCGATCAGGGCAAGACCCAGATCGGCGCCGACATGGCCGACATCGTCACTTCGACCTCCTCTATGCTCGAAGCCCGCGCCAGCGACTTCGCCGGGCGCATGGAAGCCGCCCGCCACGTCGTGTCGCGTTCGTTCGACAGTGACATCCAGCGGCTCGCCGACGCCCGCGTCGGCATCGAGGAAGCCGTCGAGAACCACAGCAGGAAACTGTCAGAAAGCCGCGAACGCATGGCCACGGCCATGGAGGCCGACCTGGCGAAGTTCGCCGAGGGCCGCGCCGGCATCGATGCGGCGGTGACCAACCAGGTACAGAAGCTGGCCGAAGGCCGCAGCCTGATCTCGCGCGCTCTTGAAGAGGATCTGCGCAAGGTCAATGAATCGCGGGCGGCCATCGATGCATCGCTCGGCAGCCATCTCGAAAGGCTGGAAGAAGGCCGCAACAGGCTCTCCACTGCCTTGAACGAAGACTCCGGAAAACTGGTGCAAGCTCGTACGATCATTGATGAAATGGTCGCAGGTCATGTCGGAAAACTCGCCGAGGGCCGCAACATCCTGTCGCGCGCTTTGGAAGCCGATCTCGGCAAACTGTCCGACAGCCGCGCCGACATCGACGGTCTGGTCGCCGGTCAGGTGGAAAAGATCGCCGAAGGCCGCGCCGTGCTCGCCAAGGCGTTGGAAAACGACATCGTCGGCATCAAGAGCCTCATCGAAACCCATTCCGCCAAACTGGCAGAGGACCGCACACAGCTTTCCCATTCGCTCGACAATGATCTGTCCGGCATACGCGGCCTGATCGAAGGGCATTCAGGACGCCTCGCCGAAGACCGCAGCCTGCTGTCGCAGACCCTTGAAGCCGACCTTGCCAAGCTGGCCGAAAGCCGTTCGAGCATCGACGGTCTGGTCGCCGGTCAGGTCGAGAAGCTGGCCGAAGGCCGCGACATTCTCAAGCGCGCGCTGGAATCCGACCTGAACACGATCAAGGGCGTCATCTCAAGCCAGTCGGAAAAGCTGGCCGAGGATCGCGGGCAGCTTTCGCGGGTGCTGGAAACCGACCTGCAGAATGTGAACAGCGTCATCGCCGATCACATGAACAAGCTTGTCCAAGACCGCTCCGCCCTGTCCAGGGCACTTGAGGACGACCTCGCCAAGCTGGCCGACAGCCGCTCCAGCATCGACGGGCTCGTCGCCGGTCAGGTCGAGAAGCTTTCCGAGGGTCGCGACATCCTGCGGCGCGCTCTGGAATCCGACCTCAATGCGATCAAGGGAACCATTGCCGATCAGTCGCAGAAGCTGGTCGATGACCGGGCACAGTTCGCCCGGGCGCTCGAGGCTGATCTCGAAAGCGTCAACGGCTTGGTCAACAGCCATTCCGAAAGGCTCGTCCAGGATCGTTCAACGCTGTCGAAAGCGCTTGAAGCCGACCTCGAAAATGTCGGCGGCCTCGTCAACAGCCACGCGGAAAGGCTCGTCCAGGAACGCTCGACCCTGTCGAAGGCGCTCGAGGACGATCTCGCCAAGCTGGCCGAGAGCCGCTCCAGCATCGATGGCCTGGTCGCCGGCCAGGTCGAGAAGCTCGCCGAAGGCCGCGATGTTCTCAAGCGCGCGCTGGAAGCCGATCTCGCCAAGCTGGCCGAAAGCCGCTCCAGCATCGACGGTCTGGTCGCCGGCCAGGTCGAGAAACTGGCCGAGGGCCGCGACATTCTCAAACGCGCCCTCGAAGCTGACCTGCAGAAGCTTACCGAAAGCCGTGGCGATATCGACGACGTCATCGCCGGACATGTCGGCAAGCTGTCCGAGGGCCGTAATATGCTGGCCCGCGCACTGGAAGACGATCTGGGCAAGTTGGCCGAGGCCCGCAAGGACGTCGACCGGTCGCTGTCGGGTCACATCGACCAGATCGCCGCCAGAAGCACCGGCATTTCCGACGCGATCGCGGCGGATGTCGAAAAGATCGAGCAGGCGTTCAGCCGCCAGACGGGCATCATCGAGGAGCGCGCCGGCACCATGGAGCGTGCGCTCTCGACAGGCGTCGACAACGTCCGCGCCGTGCTCGAGAAGAGCGCCGTATTTGTCGCCGGCGCCCTGCGCGAGAAGGTGCTGGAAGTCACCAGCACCCTGCACGAGCAGGCCGGCGCCGCGTTCAGCGACGCCGACCGCAAGATCGCCGAGCGCGCCGAGCAGACCTCCGCCGCCCTGCTGGCGCGGGCCGAAGACATCGCCCGCACCTTCGAGGATGCAGACCGTCGCCTGCACGCCCGTGCGGAAGATACGTCGAGCGCCTTGCTTGCCCGTGCGGACGACACGTCCAGCTCGCTGCTGGCCCGCGCCCATGAAACCGCCGATCAACTGGCTGCTCGCGCAAGCGAGATCGCCGGCACCTTCGAAGCGGCGGACCAGAAGCTCGCCGCCCGCGCCCAGGAAACCGCCGATCAGCTGACCGCCCGGGCTCAGGACACCGCCGATCATCTGGCAGCTCGTGCAAGCGAGATTGCAGGCACGTTCGATGCCGCCGACCAGAAGCTGGTCGCCCGCGCCATCGAAACGGCCCAGTCGCTGGCCGCGCGCGCCGGCGACATCCTGCGCAACTTCGAAGGCGCCGACCAGCGGCTCGGCATGCGCATCGGCGAATCGGCCGAAGCGCTTGCCGCACGCGCATCGGACCTTGGCCGCATCTTCGATGCCGCCGACCAGCAGCTCGTCTCGCGCATCGCCGAAGGTTCGGAAGCGCTGTCGAGCCGTGCTTCGGAAATCGGCCGTATCTTCGACGACGCGGATCAGCGCCTGGTGTCGCGCATCGCCAGCAGCACCACCATGATCGGCGAGCATGCCGAGACCATCGTCGGTGCCTTTGCCGATACCGAGCAAAGGGTCGCCGAACGCGCCAGGCGGACCGGCCAGGACATGGCCGTGCACGCCCGCGAAATCGAGCAGGCGCTTGCCGGCGCCGACGAGCGGCTCGCCTCGAGCGCCGCGGCCGCGGCCGCCCGTGTCGAAGAGCAGGTCTCAGGCGTCGAGAACCGCCTCGCCTTCACAGCCGAGACGATGGGCCAGAAGCTCAACGAGCAGGTGTCGAATGCCGAGGCGCAACTCGTCTCGCGCGCCAATGTGATCGCCGAGACCTTCACCGCGGTCGGCCAGCATATCGGCCAGAGCACCAACGATGCCGCCAAGACGATCGGCGCCAACACCCGCGAACTCAACACCATGCTCGCCGCACGTTCGGCCGAAATGTCGAAGATCCTCGACGAAACCGCACGGCCCTTGGTCGAGCGTTTCGCCCAGGGCGGCTCGGACCTGCAAAAGAGCATGGAAGAGGTCACCGAACGCGCCACCGAGAAGCTGCGCAGCGAGAATGCCGCGCTTGTCGACGCACTCGCGAACCGCACCGCCGAAACCTTGTCGGCGGTCGAGGGCGCCCGCTCGTCGCTGTCCGACAGCGTCGCCGATCTCATCGGCCGGATGACCAAGTCTAGTTCGCAGCTCGGCCAGCTGATCGAGCAGGCCGCGGTCAATCTCGGCCAGGTCGATGAACGCCTGAGCGGCAGCACGCAAAGCTTCGCCGCCACCACCGAGAAAGCCGCGCAGACCTTCGCCAGCTCGGCGCGACTGGTCGATTCGAACACGACAAGGCTGACGGAACTGTCGTCGTCCACCTTGCGCGAGGTGGCGTCGATCGCCACCAAGTTCGACGAACACAGCCGCCTGCTGTCCAGCGCTTCGGACCTGCTGAGCTCGGCCCAGAGCAATCTCGAACACACGCTCGAGAGGCAATCGTCGCTCGAAGACCTCGCCGTCGGCCTAGTCAAGAAGTCGGAAGATCTCGAAAGGGTCATGCGCTCGTTCGAAAATCTCGTCGGCCAGACGCTGCAGAATGCCGAAGGCAAGACGATGGAATCGGCCGACAAGATCCGCAATGCCATCACCGACGTCGTCGATTCGGCAACCAAGCGCTTTGCCGATGCGACCGAGGAGATGCGGCGCACCGCGGGCTCGATCAAGAGCGAACTCGACCTGACCCGGGCCGAGCTCAAGAAGGGCGTCATCGAAATGCCGGAAGAGGCAAAGGAATCGACCTCGGCCATCCGCCGCGCCGTTTCCGAGCAGATCAACGCCCTCAAGGAGCTTTCGGACATCGTGGCCAAGTCCGGCCGCGGCGGCGGTGACGGATCAGAACCACGCAACCTGCGCCCAGCGCCGCAAGCGCCGGCCGCACGCGCCGCCGAGCCGCCGCGCCGTGCACCGGCACCGCAGCCGGACCTGCGCACGCCTCAGGCGCCCTTGGGCGGCCCTGCATTGCGAGGCACGCTCGACCTTGAGCGTCCTGCCGAGGCGGCACCGCGTCCGCGCGGCGATGCCAGCGCCCGCACGCCTCAGGGCGGATGGGTGCGCGATCTGCTTACCGCGGCATCGAACGATGAGGACCTCAGGTCGGCAGCCCCTACGGCCCCCGTGGAAGCGCAGCGCGCTACCCCTGCCCAGCGCTCGCCCCTGCATGTCGTGGAATCGCTGAACTCGCTCTCCGTCGACATCGCGCGTGCCATCGACCACGATGCTTCGATCGAGCTGTGGAACCGCTACCGGCGTGGCGAGCGTGACGTCTTCACGCGGCGGCTCTACACGCTGAAGGGACAGCAGACGTTCGACGAGATTCGTCGCAAGTATCAGGCCGAGGCCGAGTTCCGCGCCGCCGTCGACCGCTACTGCGACGATTTCGAGAAGCTGCTCAAGGATGTCTCGCGCAACGACCGCGACAACATCATGGCGCAGACCTATCTGACGTCGGACACAGGCAAGGTCTACACCATGCTGGCCCATGCGAGCGGCCGCCTGCACTAAGACAGGAATTGAACAGGCGGGGCCATGGTCCCGCCTGTGACTGTGCTGAACCTCCGGCACGCGCCGAACCTGCCCGCAGCACGTTTGCAAGCCGATCGACGCGTTCGGGACTTGCCCAAGTCGGATTTCCGACGCACTGAAGTCCACCGACAATACCCGCTGCCCTGACGCTCGAAGGGTGTGATCGTGAAGACGGCAATCATATTCGACTGCGAGTTTCTTTGCCTGGAGGGCTCGCAACGCCGATTCTGGTGCGCGGCACACGACCCCGACCCGGTGATCGCGCAGATCGGCGCGGTCAGGCTTGGACTTGAAGGCGACTTCCCCCTGCTCGGCACACACAAGGCCTATATCAGACCGGTCGACCGGTTTGGTCAGAGATACGCCCTCGACCCGTTCGTCACCAAACTGACCGGCATCACCGAGGAAGATCTGGAGACCGAAGGCGTGGCGCTAGGAGATGCGCTCGCCGACGTCGATCGTTTTTCCGACGGGTCGCGATTCTGGTCCTGGGGCAAGGACGAATTGAACATGATCGCCATCAGTTGCTATGTCGCGGGCATTCAGCCTCCGGTCCCGGCCACCCGGTTTGACAATGCCGTCAAGCTGCTGATCGCGGCCGGAATGCCGATCGAGGATCTGGCGAGAACGCCGAGCAACAAGCTCGCCGATTACTACGGCGTCGAACACCCGCCATTGCAGGGGCACGACGCGCTCGGTGACGCGCTGTCCGTCACCTATACCCTGCAGTACCTGATGAAGACCGGAAAGCTCCGCCCGGAAATCTTCGACCGCTTGTAGGTAGAGAAGCCTGGGGGGATGAAGCTTTGTGGGATTCCGGCGCCCCCGCGCTCAGATCACCGAATCCGTCCAGCTCACGATCTGCCCGGCGGCGTCGCCGAACGCCTTGTCGAGCGCGCTGACATAGGCAGGATTGCCGCTGCCCGAGACGGGTGCGGCTGCGGTGAAGCTCTTGGAGGCACGGACCTCGCCGTTGCGATCGTTCAGGATGCGCACGAACAGGTCGACCTCGGCATGCTCGCCGCCTTCGACGCGCACCTCGAAGGACCGGATTTCGACGATCACCTGATAGTCGATCGCCAGGCCCTCGCCCGGCTTGCCGACGCCGGCAAAGCTGCCCGAGCGCTGGAACGTCTCGGCCAGCCGCGCCTGCACGATCAGCGGCAGCCGGTCGGCCCATTGCGCGCCCTTGAGATACTGGATCGAGCGATCCGACGGCTTGATGACGATGTTCTGGCTGTCCAGCGCCTTGAGCGCCGACGGCTGCGCGATCAGGATCTGCCGGCGGCTGTGGCCATGCGCGTCGACCGAAGGCGCCGACAACTCGAACGTATCGAGCGGCGCGGGCTTGCCGCCCAACGCCGCGCAGCCGGCCAACGTCAAGGCAAGCAGTGCCGCAGCCGAAGTCAACCCGCCCGTTTTCACCCACACAGACTTCACGCGCGATCCCCGTTGTCCCCGGATCGTAAGATCGACCCGCTTTCGCGGCTCATGTTTCTGGGGCGCGCCGTCGCCGAAGTCAACGCCGCGCCCTGCCATCGAATTGCCGAACCTCGCCGTCGCCACCCGAAAGGATGCGCTGCGGATTGCGGCTGAGATCGGTCACCGCCTCTTCGATGCGGCTGATCGAACGGCGGCTGTCCTGCACCAAAGCCTCGACATTCGAAAGCCCCTGTCCCGAGAAGCGCGCCAGATTGTCGGTGATGACGCCAAGGCGGGCATTCAGCGTGTCGGCAACCTGCTTGAACGACTTCAGCGTCGCCCTGGCATCCGCCATCACGCCGTCGGCCTGGCCCGACCCGAGCAAGGTATCGACCTTGGCAAGAATGCCATCGACGCGCACCGAGGCATCGTTGAGCCGTTGCGCGAGCTGCTTTGCATCCTTGATCGTCTGGTCGATGTCGTCGGCCCGGTTGGCGAACTTGTGGGTAACCTCAGCGATGTCGGCGGCGGCCTTGTCGGCGCTCTCGCTGGCCTTTTGGATGTTGGCGAGCGCCGAGCGCACTTGTGCGGGATCGATACCGTCGAGCACGTTGTCGACCTTGGCCAGCGTGCCTTGCGTCCGTTTGGTAAAATCGTTGACCGACCCCAGGGCCGTATCGACGTTCTTGATCACGCCGTCGAGCTGTTTCGACGTCTCCTTGAGGTTACCGGTTACCGCGTCGACATTGGCGACGATGCTCTTGATCTTGTCCTTGTCGACGGCGTTGAGAAGGCCTTCGGCTGCTTTCAGCGTGCCGTCGAGTTTGCCGGAAACGCCTTTCAGCTCATCCGCCAGCGTGCTGGCGGCGGACAGGAACTTGTCGATGCCGTCCGAATTCTTGGCCAGCGCATCGGAGAAGGTCTGGACATTCTGGACGGTCTGCGTCAGCGGCCCGCGAACGTCCCTGGTGAAGCCTTCGAGCTCGGTCAGCACCTTGTCGGCGCGGGTGAAGATATTCTGCGCCGTCTGCAAGAGGTTGGTCACCGCCGACGGGTTGGCGACGATCTCGGCGACCTTGCCTTCCTTTTCCGCCTGGTCGAGGAGTTTCACTTCCTTGGGGTCGGCGCCCTTGAGCTCGATGTTGGCCTGCCCGGTCAGGCCGGCAAGCCCGATATCGGCTTGCGTCGATTTGGTGATCGGCGTCATGCGGTCGATCTCGGTATCGGCGATGGCAACCGTCGGATTGTCGACGTCGATATAGACGCGCTTGACGTCGCCGACCTTGACCCCGTTGAACAGCACGAAACTGCCGCGGCCAAGCCCGGACGCAGAGCCCGGAATGCGCACGCGCAGCAACGTCGTCTCGCCCTTGTCGCCGATGGCCGCCGTCCAGTAGACGAAGGCAAACGCCGCCAGGATCGCGGCCAGCGTGAAGATGCCGACAATGACGTAGTTGGCTCTGGTTTCCATTGTCCCACTTATGGCTATGCGCGCGCCGCAAGATCAAGTTGCCGGGCGCGTTTTCCGCGGAAATAGGACTTTACCCACGGTTCCTCGCTCTTCAGCATGTCGCCGATGGTGCCTTCGACCAGCACTTTTTTCTTGCCGAGCACGGCCACCCGGTCGCAAGCGGTGAACAGCGTGTCGAGATCGTGCGTCACCATGTAGACGGTCAGATCCATCGTATCGCGCAGCTTGACCACCAGCTCGTCGAACTCCGCCGCGCTGATCGGATCGAGGCCCGATGTCGGCTCGTCGAGGAAGACGATGTCGGGATCGAGCGCGAGCGCCCGGGCCAGCGCGGCGCGCTTGATCATGCCGCCGGACAGTTCGGACGGGAATTTCTGCGCTGCATCGGGCGGCAGCCCGACCAGCTCGATCTTGAGCATCGCCAGTTCGTCCATCAGCTTTCGCGGCAGGTCGAGATATTCGCGCATCGGCACCTGGACGTTTTCCAGCACTGTCAGCGCCGAGAACAGCGCGCCGTGCTGGAACAGCACGCCAAGCCGCATGTCGATGCGCAGACGCTCCGCATCATCAGCTTTCTCGATATCGACGCCGAACAGCTTGATCGTACCCGACTGCTTGCGCGTCAGGCCGAGAATGGTGCGCAGCAGAACGGATTTACCAGCACCCGAGGCGCCGACAAATCCAAGGATTTCGCCGCGCCTTATGTCGAGCGACAGTCTGTCGAGGATAAGCTTGTCGGCGAAGGACACGCTGATGTCATGCGCGGATAGCACGATGTCGCCCTCACCCGCGTCCTCAGCCAATGCGCCTGCCCTTTTCCTGTTTCGCAGCTTCATCTCAGAACTCGATCGCTGCGTAGAACATGGCGAAAAGTCCGTCGAGGATGATGACGACGAAGATCGACTTCACAACCGAAGCGGTAACATGCTGGCCGAGCGATTCGGCGCTGCCGCCGACCTTCATGCCTTCGACCGAGGCAATCGTGCCGATGATCATGGCCATGAACGGCGCCTTGATCAGGCCGGCAAAGATGGTGCTGAGATCGATGGCGACGCGCAGCCGGTCGATGAAGGCGGCGGGCGGGATGTCGGAATAGAGCCAGGCAGCCAGTATGCCGCCGCCGAGTGCGGCGAAATTGGCGATGATGGTCAGGCACGGCAAGGCGATGACCAGCGCCACGAGCCGCGGAAAGACCAGGACGCCGATCGGGTTGAGCCCGATGACCTTCAGCGCGTCGACCTCCTCGCGCATCTTCATCGAGCCGATCTCGGCGGTGATCGCACTGCCGGAGCGGCCGGCGATCATGATCGCCGTCATCAGCACGCCAAGCTCGCGCAGGATCAGCACGCCGACCAGATCGACGACGAAGATATCGGCGCCGAAATAGCTGAGCTGATAGGCGCCTTGCTGGGCAACGATGGCGCCGACGATCGCCGACATCAGCACCACCACCGGAATGGCGCCGACGCCCATGCGGTCGATCTGGTTGAAAATCGCCGCCGGGTTGACGGCATGGCCACGGCCGAGCTTCATCTGCGCGCCACGGATGGTGGCGCCGAGGATGTTCATCGAGGCGAGAAAATCGTCGCGCATCTCGTAGACCCGGCGGCCAACCGCCTCCAGCGCGCGAATGACGATGTTGGGCGGTCGCGCCGGGCCGGATTCGGGTTCGCGCCGCACGGCCTCGCCGACAGCTTCGAGCAGGATCGAAGCGATCTCGCTCTGGCCTTGCATCTGGATCTCGACGCCCTTCTTCTCGAAGGCGCTGACCAGCCGGTCGATCAGCCAGGCGCCGGCGGTGTCCATCTTCTCGATCTTGGAAACATCGAGCGCCAAGGTTTTGAAGCCGCTTCGCTTTTCGATCTTGCGCATGTCGGCGTCGATGAGCGCGACGGTCCTTGTGGTCCAGATTCCGGAGAAAGCGCAGCCAAGAACGCCATCCTCCTCGCCGATCGCCACGCGCGGTTCGTGGTCAGCCTCCCCTGCGGTCGTGCCGCTTGCGTCGCGCTTGCCGATGGTCAACATGGCGTCCTGTTTAGCCTGACGGGTCTGACCTGTCGATTTGCCGACAACGGTTGTCGCATAGCAGGAGCAGAAAAATATGGCGCGTGTCATTTCGGTCGAGGCCGAGCGTTTTCCCATCGCCGGAACCTTCACCATTTCGCGCGGTTCCAAGACCGAAGCCGAGGTGATCTCCTGCACGATCGGCGACGGCGGCCACTTCGGCCGCGGCGAATGTGTCCCCTACAAGCGCTATGGCGAGACCATGGAGGGCGTGCGCGACGCGATCGAGGCCATGCGCGGCCGAATCGCCGCTGGCATCAGCCGGACAGCCTTGCTCGATGCTATGCCGGCCGGAGCCGCCCGCAACGCCATAGACTGCGCCCTGTGGGATCTGGAGGCAAAGCTCAGCGGAACCTCGGTAGCAGTCGCGATAGGTGCTCTTCCCTTGCAGGCGCTCGAAACCGCCTACACGCTGTCGCTGGGCGAGCCGGAGGCGATGGCGGCGCAGGCCCGCGCCAATGCCGCGCGGCCGCTGCTCAAGGTCAAGATCGGTGGCGACAACGACATTGCCCGCATCCGCGCGGTCAGGCAGGCAGCGCCAGACAGCCGCATCATCCTCGACGCCAATGAGGGCTGGAGCGACGACAACATCGTTGCGAACCTCGCCTTTGCCGCCGAACAAGGCATCGCGCTGATCGAACAGCCGCTGCCGGCCGGTCGTGACGAGATCCTGCGCCATATCGCCCATCCCGTGCCGATCTGCGCCGATGAAAGCGTGCATGAGGCTGAGAATCTCGAAGCGCTTGTCGGTCTCTACGATGCCGTCAACATCAAGCTCGACAAGTCGGGAGGCCTGACTGCGGCACTGGTGCTGCGCGATCGCGCCCGCGAACTCGGTTTCGGCGTGATGGTCGGCTGCATGGTCGGCACGTCACTGGCGATGGCGCCAGCGGTGCTGCTTGCCCAGCATGCCGATTTCGTCGACCTCGACGGTCCGCTGCTGCTTGCCCGCGACCGGGTACCGGGCCTTATCTACCAGGGATCGCTGGTGTCACCGCCCGATGTGGCGCTGTGGGGCTGAGCGCGCAGCAAGCCCGATGAGCACCAGCCCGATCAAGGCGATCGGGATCATGGCAAAGAAGCCGTCCACGCCGAGACGGTCGTAGAGCGGGCCGGACGCCAGCGTCACCACCGCCATGAAGAAGCCGTTGGAGAAATAGGCAATGCCTTGCGCGGCACCTGTCCGCTCCTCGGAGACGGTTTCGCCGATCATCTTCTGCAGGCCGATCAGCCCAAGCGCCACCGAGACCGAGTGCAGCGACTGGACACCGAAGAAACCGGGAATGCCGAGGCCGAGCGGCCAGACCAGCGGAAAGGCGATCCAGCGCACGATGGAGCCGATCCCCGCCATCACCATGATCGACACGACGGAGAACCGGTCAAAAAAGCGGGTGAACATCATGAACATGCAGACTTCCGACACCACACCCCAAGCCCATAAGAGACCGACAACCGAATCACTGATGCCGATCGATTTCCAATAGATGGAGACGAAACCGTAGAGGAATGCGTGGCTGGCGGTGATGACGCCGACGCCGACGGAAAAATACAGGAAATACGGGTTGAGAAGCTTCGGCGCCGAATGCTGGATGTCGGCGGCCGACAGCGGTGAGGCGCGCCGCGGACGGCCTAGACGCGGCGCCAGCAGGCCGGCGGCAAGGGCCGCGGCAAACGCCGCCAGAATGACAACCGGAACGGCCTGCGAACCGGTTGCCGACAGAATGAAGCCGCCGGCGACATTGGCGCAGAGATAGGAGATCGAGCCCCATTTGCGCATGCTTGTGTAGTTCGAACCGAAGCGGCGGACACCCGAAAGCGCCAGCGAATCGGCGATCGGCGAATGCGGCGTCCAGACAATGGTCAGCGCCAATGAGACCGCCAGCACCATCGCATAGGTCGGCGGCAGGAAATAGCCTGCCGACAAGAGCAGTGATGCAGCCATCAGCGCGACATAGACATCGGCGCGGTCCCTGGCACGGTCGGCCAGCGCGGTCAGTAACGGCGTCGTCACCACGCGCAGGAACATCGGCGCCGCCAGAATGACGGCGATCTGCTCGGCGTGAAAACCCTTGGCCTGCAGCCACAGTGGAAAATAAGGCAAATGCGTTCCGAGCGGCACGTACAGCGTCGCGAAGATCAGGCTCATGCGCAGTTCGAAATGGCGCGGCTTGACGAGTTGTTCGGACGAGAGCTGCGGCAGGGCCATGAATCGATCCAATCGCGCTGTATTCGACCGGACGGCAACGCGTGTCGATCCCTTAACATGGACGAAAACCGGACGAAACCGGTTGGACTAATTGATTGATTCCGAAGCCCGAAAAGACTTCGGACTATGCCGCCTGCCCTACCCGATCTTCGATGAGCAACGGGATAAAGGGCTCGTCCGGCGCTTCGGGCAGCACCTGCGCCCAGGTCAGAATTTCCATGCGGCCGTCAAAATGCTCGACCACGGCCGTACAACTTTCCACCCAGTCGCCGGTGTTGATGTACTGGACATCGCCAAAATTCTCGATGACGGCATGATGGATGTGGCCGCAGATGACGCCGTCGACATGCGAGCGGCGCGCCTCGTCCGCAAGCATGGTCTGGAACGAGCCGATGAAGTTCACCGCCTTCTTGACGTTGTGCTTGGCCCAGGACGAAAACGACCAATACGGCAGGCCGAGCAGTTGCCGCAGCCGCGTCACCACGCGATTGACCAGCATGGCCGCGTCATAGGCATGGTCGCCGAGATAGGCGAGCCAGCGCGCATTGTGGACGACGGTGTCGAACTGGTCGCCATGGATGACGAGCAGGCGCTTGCCGTCGGCGGTCTCGTGGATGGCGCTGTCGGCGACGACGATGCCGCCGAAATGCACGCCCTGGAACTGGCGGGCGAACTCGTCATGGTTGCCAGCGATGTAGGTGATGTTGGCGCCCTTGCGCGCCTTGCGCAGCAGTTTCTGCACGACGTCATTGTGGCTTTGCGGCCAATGCCAGCTCCGTCGCAGCCGCCAGCCGTCGACGATGTCGCCCACCAGATAGATGATATCGGCATCGTGATATCGAAGGAAATCGATCAGGAACTCGGCCTTGGCCGCCTTCGAGCCCAGATGGACGTCGGAAATGAACATGCTGCGGAAAGTGCGGGGCTCTTGGCCGGACATCGCGATTTCACCGTTGCTTTCGCGAGCCTATGCCCCGATTCATGCAACAACCGTATGACGGTTGCGATTGGTCCAGCCGAAGGACTAGCCTGCCGGCCAAATCACAGGAGAAATCGTCATGGATCTTGGTATCCGCGGAAAGAAGGCCATCGTCTGCGCTTCGAGCAAGGGGCTCGGAAAAGGCTGCGCCATGGCGCTGGCCGAGGCCGGTTGCGACATCGTCGTCAATGGCCGCAACGCCGAACTGGTGGCCAAGACCGCCGCGGAGCTGCGCGAGCGTTACGGCGTGTCGGTGACGGAAGTCGTCGGCGACGTCTCCAAGCCCGAGGTGCAGAAGGCGCTGCTCGCGGCCTGTCCCGAGCCAGATATCCTCGTAAACAACAATGGCGGGCCGCCGCTTCGCGACTTCCGCACGCTTGATCGCGAAAAAATCCTCGAAGGCGTCACCCAGAATATGGTGACGCCGATCGAGCTCGTGCAGGCCGTGCTGGACGGCATGGCGGCACGCGGCTTCGGCCGCATCGTCAACATCACCTCGCTGTCGGTCTATGTGCCCATCCCCGGCCTCGACCTGTCGTCCGGCGCGCGCGCCGGCCTGACCTCGTTCCTTGCGGGCGTGGCCAGAACGGTTGTCGACCGCAACGTGACCATCAACAGTCTTTTGCCGGGCAAGCTCGACACCGACCGGCTGCGCGGCCCGCATGAAGCCGGCAGTGTCGAAAGCCCTGAGGCCGCAGCCGCGCGCAAGACCCGCATCAGCGCCGACGTTCCGGCCAAGCGGCTCGGTACGCCGGAGGAATTCGGCCAGATCTGCGCCTTCCTGTGCTCGGTCCATGCCGGCTATCTGACCGGGCAGAACATACCGGTCGATGGTGGTCTCTACGTCAGCGCATTCTGATCAACTTGTCCGTGAAACTGCAGGAATCGTCTGTCAGAAAATCAAGATAAGCATCTGATTAATTGTGGCTTTCGACGCGCCGCCGGGTAAAGCTCTCGGCGCGTCAATTAGCGTCGCGAAAAACCACGGCTGCATGCTAAAAGGGAATCTCCAGCCAGATTTCGAGGGAGCGGCCGCATGGAAGGCGAGAGCAAAAAGACGGCACGTTCGGACCTCGACGAAGCCGCCCTCTACTTCCACAAGCACCCAAGGCCGGGAAAACTCGAGATACAGGCGACCAAGCCGCTCGGCAATCAGCGCGACCTGGCGCTCGCCTATTCGCCTGGCGTCGCCGCCCCATGCCTGGAAATCCGCGACGATCCGGCGACCGCCGCCGACTATACCGCGCGCGCCAATCTTGTCGGCGTCGTCACCAACGGATCGGCCGTTCTCGGCCTCGGCAATATCGGCCCGCTGGCCTCCAAACCGGTCATGGAAGGCAAGGCCGTCCTGTTCAAGAAGTTTGCCGGCATCGATGTCTTCGACATAGAGATCGACGCGCCCGGTATCGAGCGCATGGTCGAGACGATCTCGGCCCTGGAGCCGACCTTCGGCGGCATCAACCTCGAGGACATCAAGGCGCCGGAATGTTTCGAGGTCGAGGAGCAGTTGAAGGCCCGCATGGCCATACCGGTCTTTCACGACGACCAGCACGGCACCGCCATCATTGTCGCCGCCGCCGTGCTCAACGGGCTGGAATTCGCCGGAAAAACCATATCGGACATCAAGATCGTCACCTCCGGCGCCGGGGCTGCCGCCCTTGCCTGTCTCAACCTCCTGGTCTCGCTCGGCGCCAAAGTCGAAAACATCTGGGTCACCGACCGTTTCGGCGTTGCCTACAAGGGCCGCACTGATGAGATGGATCGCTGGAAAGACCCTTATGTAAAGGACACCGAGGCGCGCACGCTGGCCGACGTCATATCGGGCGCCGATGTCTTCCTCGGCTTGTCGGCGGCAGGCGTGCTGAAGCCGGAACTGCTTGAGCACATGGCGCCAAAACCGCTGATCCTGGCGCTGGCCAACCCCAATCCCGAGATCATGCCGGAAACGGCGCGTGCGGCGCGTCCCGATGCGATGATCTGCACAGGCAGGTCTGATTTTCCTAATCAGGTCAACAACGTACTTTGTTTTCCTTACATATTTCGCGGCGCGCTCGACTGTGGTGCCAGCGCTATCAACGAGGAGATGAAGATGGCGGCGGTGCGGGCGATCGCAGCGCTAGCACGCGAAGAGCCATCCGATGTCGCGGCACGCGCCTATTCCGGCGAGACGCCGATCTTCGGCCCTGAATTCCTGATCCCTTCGCCCTTCGATCCGCGCCTGATCCTGCGCATAGCGCCCGCGGTCGCCAAGGCAGCCTGCGACACCGGTGTCGCGACGCGGCCGATCACCGACTTCGCCGCCTATATCGACAAGCTGAACCGCTTCGTCTTCCGCTCCGGCCTGGTGATGAAGCCGGTGTTCTCCTCCGCCAAGGCATCGAGCGCCAAGCGCGTCATCTATGCCGACGGCGAGGATGAGCGCGTGTTGCGCGCCGCCCAGGTGGTGCTCGAGGAAGGCATCGCCGAGCCGATCCTGATCGGCCGCCCGCACGTCATCGAGGTGCGCCTGAAGCGCTACGGCTTGCGCATCAAGCCCGGTGTCGATTTCGGCCTGATCAACCCGGAAGACGATCCGCGCTACCGCCATTATGTCGACCTTTTGATCGAACTCGCCGGCCGGCGTGGCGTGACGACGGAGGCCGCGCGCACCATGGTGCGCACCGACAACACGGTAATCGCAGCGCTTGCGCTGAAGCGCGGCGATGCCGATGCCATGGTCTGCGGCCTCGAAGGCCGCTTCGAGCGGCATCTGCGCAACGTCACCTTGATCATCGGCCCCCGCGCCGGCATCAAGGACCACGACCTGTCGACGCTTTCCATGCTGATCTCGCAGCGCGGCATCATCTTCCTGACCGACACCCACGTCTCCGTCGACCCGACGGCGGAAGAAATCGCCGAAATGACCGTGCTGGCGGCGGAAGAAATCCAGCGCTTCGGCATCGAGCCTAAGGCAGCGCTCTTGTCGCATTCCGATTTCGGCTCGCGCGATTCGCCCAGTGCCCTGAAGATGCGGCAAGCAGCGGCGATCCTGGCGCGCATCGCGCCTGACCTTGAATGCGATGGCGAGATGCATGCGGACACTGCTCTGTCGGAGCACCTGCGCCAGCGCGTGTATCCCCATTCGAGGCTGAAGGGCGAAGCCAATTTGCTGGTGTTCCCCAACCTCGATTCGGCCAACATCACGCTGACGGCGCTCAGAACCATGACGGATGCGCTACACGTCGGGCCGATCCTGCTCGGCACCGACATGCCGGCGCATATATTGACGCCGTCCGTCACCTCGCGCGGCGTCGTCAACATGACGGCGCTTGCCGTGGTCGAAGCCGCCCACAAGGCACAGGCGGTCGTCAATCTGGGCTGAACACGGATTTCGCGGTAAACTGCAGTTAACCGCGAACACGGTAGCCTTGCGGGGCTAACAGTCGGGATTTGGCAGGCGGAGTTTGGGCGGATGGCAAGCGGAGGGTGGAAGCAGGCGCATGCTGCCGTGCTGCTTGGCCTCCTGTTGTCTGCAACCTGGGGGGTGGCCGAGCCACAGGCTGCTTCGCGGGTCTGCCGCCAGCTGGAAGCCGATCTTGCCGCGTCCTCGCGCGGCGGCGGTCCGGCGCTGATCCGGAAATACGATTCCGCAATTGCCAGGCAGCATGAACAGATTTCGAAGGCTCGCAGCCAGGCGAGCCGGGCCGGGTGCGGTTTTTCGCTGTTTGGTCGCAACCTCAATCAATGCGCCGGACTCAACGCCACGATCGACCGCATGAATGCCAATCTCGACGCCTTGCAGAACAAGCGCGAGCGGCTGGCCGGCGGCGGCTCTCGCCGCGACCGCGGACGCATCCTGGCGGCGCTTGACGCCAATGGCTGCCGCGACGACATCGTAGCGCCTCGGCGGACGCCTTTGCAGGAAGCCAACCGCGACGGCGGCAGCGCAAACCTGTTCAATCAGCTTTTTGGCGGCAACAGCCAGCAACTCGATATGCTTGATGAGCCTAGCCCGCCCGACGATCCAGGCGAGGAGCGCAATGTCCGCCGGGTGCTCAACCAGCCCGGCATACCCGATTTTCCGAGCGTCGGCGGTGAGTTCCACACCTCCTGTGTGCGCACCTGCGACGGCTACTTCTTCCCGATGTCGAACTCAGCCTCGGCTGGCGATTTCGAACGTGACCAGAAGAATTGCGAATCGAGCTGCCCCGGCACCGAAATGCAGGTTTTCTACTCGCGCGGCATGGGCGACGATTCGGCCTCGATGACGTCATCTGTCACCGGCCGGCCCTACAGTGAATTGCCGACCGCCTATCTCTACAAGCAGCCCGATATGTCGCGGCCGCCGGCTTGCGGCTGCAACGCCGCCGCGCAGGGTTTTCAGATCATCGCCGGCAACCCGCCGAATCCGGAACAGTTGCAACCCGAGACGGACTCCGCACCGTTCATTCCGGTGCCGATCTCCAAACCGGATCCAGGTGCCGATCCCGAAACGCTGGCCAATCAGGAAGGCGGGCTCGACCGCGAGACGATCAAGGGGGTTTCCGCCAAGCCGGTGACGTCGCCGATATCAGCCTTGCCGCCGGAACAGCGGAAGGTCAGGGTCGTCGGGCCAACGTTCCTTCCCGACCCATCAGCGGCAATAGATCTGCAAGCTCCGGCCCCGAAGGCAGTCCGGTAAGGGCTGTTCTGAGCGGCATGAACAACGCCTTGCCCTTGCGGCCGGTCGCTTCCCTGATCTTGCCCGTCCAGTCCTTCCAGATCGTCGCGGTCCAGGGTTCCTCCGGCAACAGGTCGAACGCCTGTCGAAGAAAGTCGCGGTCCTCATCGGAAAATTCCGGCGTCTCCTGAGGCCCTTCGCGCAGGATGCGCCACCAGTTGACCGCATCGGCCAGCCTGTCGAGATTGCCGCGCACCGCCAGCCAGAACGGTTCGGCCTGATCGCCGGAGACGCCGAGCACGATCAGACGGTCTTGTGCCTCGGCGAACGGCATGTGGTGCAGCAGCGACCGGTTGAGCACGAACAGCTCGTCCGGATCGAACTTGGCGGCGGATTTCGATGTCGCCGCCGGATCGAAGCGTTCGGCGAGTTCGCCCATCGTCGGCACCGCCGCGACATTCTCCGAAGTGCCTACCAGGACGGCCAATGATGTGACGGCCATCGGCTCGATGCCGTCCTCGCGCAGGCTCTCGATGGAGAGTGCGCCGGTGCGCTTCGACAAGCCCTCGCCCGATGCGGTGGTCAGGAGATTATGGTGGCCGAACAGTGGCGGCTCGGCAGCCAGCGCCTGGAACAGGGCGATCTGCACGCCGGTGTTGGTGACGTGGTCGTCGCCCCGGATGATATGGCTGACGCCCATCTCGATGTCGTCGACGACAGAAGGCAGCGTGTAGAGATAGGTGCCGTCCTCGCGTATCAGGACCGGATCGGAAAGCGAGGCCAGATCGACGGTTTCCTCGCCGCGCACCAGGTCGTTCCAGTGGATTTCGGTGCGTTCCGGCTGTTGTGGATCGCCTGAGAAATTGGGGAGGAGAAACCGCCAGTGCGGCTGGCGGCCATCGGCCTGGTATTCGGCGATCTGCTCGTGCGTCAGGGTCAACGCCTCGCGGCCATAGACCGGCGGCAGGCCGCGCGTGCGGCGCACCTTGCGCCTGAGATCGAGTTCCTCCGGCGTTTCATAGCAGGCATAGAGAACGCCTGCCGCCTTCAACCTCTCGACCGCGGCGTCATAGATTTCGAAGCGCCGCGACTGGTACTCGGTGGCGTCGGGAAAAATGCCCAACCAATGCAGGTCGTAGAGGATGGCGTCGGAAAACTCCTGCTTCGAGCGCGCAATGTCGGTGTCGTCGAAGCGCTGGATGAATCGGCCCTTGTTGTTCATGGCGAACAGCCAGTTGAACAGAGCCGTGCGCGCATTGCCGATGTGAATGCGGCCGGTCGGCGACGGGGCGAAACGAACGGTAACTGTCATGAACGGGGCGTACCGGATGCTTTTGTGGTTGACAAGACGCGCCCCCGCGCTGGCCGGCAGACATAGAACATGGCGGCTGGAATGAAAAGACCGGACGGTGGACGCCTCCGACGGCGCCCAGGCCGGCGGTGCCCATTTTGTGCCGGCAGCTTTTCACGATAGGAATTTTTTCTTGACTCGGTGCCCTCAGCTATGGTACATATTTGGGTATGGTTCTGATTTGCGCCAGTGACCCGCCGCACAGGCGGTTTTTTCGTTTAATGCTCCGTCAGCCTACGCGCCGGCGAAGGAACCCGTTACCCGAGTTCGCAATCCTGCCGGTTGAAGGCGATCAGCGGCCGAAATCATCGGAACTGAGGCGGGTCCAGCGGTCGCCCACCAATCCACCGATAAAGATGTCGCCGGAGCGGACCGCTTCCGTGACCTCGGCGATCCGCGAGCGGACCATCGTTCCCCCGGCATAGCGGAAGAAGACATTCTTGTAGCCAAAGAGTTGAGGTATGAATCTGGTCTGCGTCTGTCCGGTGATACCCACGCAGCCCATCTCCCATGCGGCGGCGACAAGCGCATCCAGCGTCGCGCCCCAGTGCGATCCGGATGCCTGGATCTGCAACAGGTTCGCCATGTCGCCGGCTTGACCATAAAAGGCATAACAACCGAGCATTTTGCCCGTTTCGTCGTAGGTCCCACCGAAATGAAGGGGGCCGTCGGCCCGCTTCTCGGCCGCCAGCGCAAGCAGTCGTGGCAGCTCCCCATCCTTCCAACTCGGCCGAAGAGCGTAACCAGACAGGAGGGTCGGCAGCTTCTCGGCAAATTGAACGGCATCGATCGGCTCACGATGGGTGCGATGCGACGATGAATGGAGGACCGGTGGCTCGAACCTTTTCTTCGCAAGAGCATCGAATGCTCTCGCGCATGGATCGAGTACAAGGCGAGGCAGGCCAGGCCATTTACGGTGCAGTGCGGCGGCGGCCATCGCCGCCGGCCGGAAAACATATGTCCATCCCAGACAATGCACCGGAAGGAGTTGATACTTCATCGGGCGCGCGAAGGCCAAGGATGTCCGGTTGGCCGAATCGGTCAGCTGCAGATCGAATTCGCCTTGATGCAAGGCACGCAGCAATTGGGGACCGGCCGAGCCGTCATCGGTGCCGGGGTCGGCCATGAGCGGCCCGATGATCGCCGCATTCAATGCCGCTCCATTGAGCTCGTAGCGGGCTTTCAGAACGCCGAGGAACCCACCCAGACGACCGTGCCGGTTGATCTGGACAAGAGCGTTGCTTTCCCCGGAGTGGCCGACAGGGTCGAGATAAATCTCTCTCATATACGCGGCCGTCTCCGCGATCGCGCGATCGACGAGGTGACGGCGGCGCCGGCGAAACTTCGTCAGGAAGAGTGCGGCGACGCGCTCGAGATCTTCGGCGGCGAGCGGCCGAACCAAGCCATGCTGAGATTCCAGCACTGACGGCGCAGCCAACTTCTCCTCGGCATTTGCAGAAAGATGCATCGTGAAGAACGTCCGTAGGTTGCCCTCCATCGGATATATATCAACCAATGGTAGAAACAACGTATCTCGGTCGGTATGATGAACAGAGGTCTCAAGACTTACTATCCGGACAGGACTTCACAGGCAAATCAAGTCGGCCAGAATCACGGCGCTGATCGGCGGGTTGGCCGCGGCCCTGCGATCGCATGCCCTGCTCCAGTCCGCTGACCGTGCCGGACAGAGGCGGCCTCCGGCCGAAGCTGGAGGCCGCCTCAGGTCAGCTCACAAGTCCCTTGGTCAGCTCGAGCGCCTGGCGTTCGAACAGGCGACGGTAGATGCCGCCTTTCAGCCGGATCAGTTCGTCATGCGAGCCTTCCTCGACGATGTTGCCGCGATCGAAGACCAGCAGGCGGTCCAGCGCCCTCACCGTCGAAAGCCGGTGCGCGATGACCAGCGTCGTGCGGCCGACCATCAGCCGCTCCATCGCCTGCTGGATCAGCACCTCCGACTCCGAATCGAGGCTCGATGTCGCCTCGTCGAGGATCAGGATACGCGCATCGGCAAGGAAGGCGCGCGCGATCGCCACGCGCTGGCGCTCGCCGCCCGACAGTTTCACGCCGCGTTCGCCGACCAGCGTGCCATAGCCCTTCGGCAGGTTGGTGATGAAGTCATGCGCACTCGCCAGCTTCGCGGCATGCTCGATCTCCTCCTGCGTCGCACTCGGCCTGGCATAGGCGATGTTTTCGGCCAGCGACCGGTGGAACAGGATCGGCTCCTGCTGGACGATGGCGATCTGCCCGCGCAACGAGGCTTGCGCCACCTGCGAGATGTCCTGGCCGTCGACCAGGATTTCCCCCGCATTCACATCATAGAGCCGCTGGATAAGCTTGACGAAGGTCGTCTTGCCCGACCCGGAATGGCCGACCAGCCCGACGCGCTCACCCGGCGCGATGTCGACCGAAAAGTCGCGGTAAAGCGCCGATCGGTGATGGCCATAGTGAAAGGTGACGTTGTCAAAGCTGATCCGTCCTTCGGTGATCCGGATCGGCTTGGCACCGGGCCGGTCCTCGATGCCGAGCGGTTCGGACTGGAAATCGACCAGCTCTTCCATATCGTTGATGGAGCGCTGCAGATTGCGGATATGCGTGCCGATATCCCTGAGATAGCCCTGCAGCACGAAGAGCGAGGTCAGCACGAAGGCAACATCGCCGGCGCTCGCCTGCCCCCACGACCACAGCATCAGCGCCAGGCCGATCACCGCGGCGCGCATGACCAGCAGCAGCACCCCTTGCGTGGTGCCGTTGATGGTACCGCGCACCCAGGTGCGCCGTGTGCGCGCACGCCATTTGGCGACGACCTTGGCCAGTCGGCGTTCTTCGCGCTCCTCGGCGCCAAAGCCCTTGACCACGGCGTTGCAGCTGACCGCGTCGGCCAGCGAGCCGCCGAGGCGGGTATCCCAGGTGTTGGCGAGCCTTGCCGCCGGCGCGACATAGCCAAGCGACAGCAGCGCCGTCACCGTGATGAACAACACCGAACCGGCAGCAACGACCGCACCCATCAACGGCCAGAACCAGCCGAGCAGCAACGTCGAGCCGACCAGCATGACGACCGACGGCAGCAGCGCGATGAGGATGGTGTCGTTGAGCAGGTCGAGCGCCCACATGCCGCGCGTCACCTTGCGCACGGTCGAGCCGGCAAAGCTGTTGGCATGCCAGTCGGTGGAAAAGCGCTGGACGCGATGGAAAGCATCGGCGGCGATGTCGGCCATCATCTTCAACGTCAACTCGACGATCCCCATGAACGCAAGGTTGCGCAACACGACGCCGGCCAGCGCCAACGCCATCAGCATCGAGAACGCCATCAGCGCGGCATTCCAGGCAATCGCGTCGGCGCCGGCGCTGCTGGCGACGGCGTCGACCAGCCGGCCGGAATAGAGCGGCGTCAGCACATCGGCCAGTGTCGACAGCAGGAAGCTGCCCATGATGAGCGAAAGCCGCCACGGCTGGCGCCGCCAATGGGTAAGCGTGAAGCCAAGAACGCTGCGAAAGGCGCTCGCGCGCAAATCGATCTTAAAACGAGCCATGATGTCATTCGGGCACAAACGAGCCCGATCCCGGTAGGTCGAAAATTGAAGAAGCCGCGCAAGGGGCCAATGAGTGCCCGGAAAGCGGAGTGGCATATTTGGCGTCTCGCCCATAATCGGGCGGCGACCGGCATCGGCATAAGCCTGTGCTCGATCCGGCATCAGCACGAAGGGCAAACCTTCGCTGAGCGCCGGATGAGACCTAGGCTTCGCGGCCTCGCATTACCATGTGAAATACTGCCATTCGGACCTCCCGCAAGACAATTGCGGAGGGGTCCTTATAGAGACGCTCCGATGCATCGCCAAGACGGGCTGACGCCAAAAGCGTATCTGGTCCAACCACTGCGATTATTTTGCAACAATGGCGGGCAAGCCGCGCCTCATTCAGAAACGCGATCGAAGCGCATGTAGCGGCCATCGGTTGATGGCTTGAACCCGAGCTTTTCATACATGCCATGGGCATCGCTGGTCGACAGGCTCCAATGGAAAACGGTCCTGACCTCCGGATGGTCGATCAGGGCCTGGACGAGCCGGCTGCCTATGCCCTGCCCGCGGTTCTCCGGCCAGACGATGATATCGGCGAGATAGGCGAATACCGTGCGGTCGGTGATCGCGCGGCCGAAGCCGACTTGCTTGCCATCGACATAGGCACCGACGCACAGTGAATTGGCAAAGGCGCGGCGATGGACTTCGTCAGTGCGTCCGGCGCCCCAATAGCTTGCCATCAACAGGTCCGATGTCGCACGGAAACCGATCCGTGACATGTCGAAGCTGATTTCACAATCGGGCATGGCTGTCTCCGGCCGCACCGCCGCGCGCTTTCGGTACTTAGCTGCGATCCCTGAAACGATTGGTGATGGGATAGCGGCGGTCGCGGCCAAAATTCTTTTTGGTGATCTTCACGCCCGGCGCCGCCTGCCGTCGCTTGTATTCTGCGATGTAGAGCAGGTGCTCGATGCGCGTCGCTGTCGCCCGGTCATGGCCGCGCGCGACGATATCGTCGACACCCATCTCGTTCTCAACCAGGCATTCGAGAATATCGTCCAGCACCGGATAGGGCGGCAGCGAATCCTGGTCGGTCTGGTTCTCGCGCAATTCCGCCGATGGCGCCTTGTCGATGATGTTTTTCGGGATCACCTCGCCCGAGGGGCCAAGCGCGCCCGGCGGCACGTGGCTGTTGCGCCAGCGCGACAGCGCGTAGACCTGCATCTTGTAGAGATCCTTGATCGGATTGAAGCCGCCATTCATGTCGCCATAGAGCGTAGCGTAGCCGACCGACATCTCGCTCTTGTTGCCGGTGGTGACGACCATCGAGCCGAACTTGTTGGAGATCGCCATCAGGATGGTGCCGCGCGCGCGGCTCTGCAGATTCTCTTCGGTGATGCCTTCCTTGGTGCCTTCGAACATCTGCGTCAGCGCGTGCAGAAACCCTTCGACCGGCTCGAAGATCGGCACGATGTCGTAGCGGCAGCCGAGCGCCCGCGCGCAATCCTCGGCATCTTTCAGCGAGTCCTTCGAGGTGTAGCGGTAGGGCATCATCACCGCGCGCAGGCGTTCCTCGCCGAGCGCATCGACGGCGAGCGCCGCGCAGATCGCCGAATCGATGCCGCCGGACAGACCAAGCACCACATTCTTGAAGCCGTTCTTGTTGACGTAGTCCCGCAGGCCTAGCATGCAGGCGCGATAGTCGGCCTCCTCCCGGTCCGGAATTTTCGACATCGGCCCTTCGGAACAGACCCAGTGATCGCCCTGGCGTTTCCATGTAGTGACGTCGACCGCTTCCTCGAACTGGCTCATCTGGAAGGCAAGCGTCTTGTCGGCGCCAATGGCAAACGAGGCGCCGTCGAAGATCAGCTCGTCCTGGCCGCCAAGCTGGTTGGCATAGATCATCGGCAGCCCGCATTCGATGACCTGGCGGATGACGACCTGGTGGCGGACATCGATCTTGGCGCGGTAGTAGGGCGAGCCGTTCGGCACCAGCAGGATTTCCGCCCCGCTTTCGGCCAGCGACTCGCAGATATCGACATCGCCCCAGATGTCCTCGCAGATCGGAACTCCGATGCGCACGCCGCGGAAATTGACCGGCCCCTGGATCTCGGGTCCGGCCTGGAAGACGCGCTTCTCGTCGAACTCGCCGTAGTTAGGCAGATCGAGCTTGTAACGTTCCGCGATGATCTTGCCGCCATCGGCGAAGACGATCGAATTGTGCGTGCCGCTCTTGCGCTTCAACGGCGTGCCGATGATGACGCCGGGACCTCCATCCGCGGTGTCGGCGGCAAAATCCTGTGCCGCCTTTTCGCAGGCTTTCAAAAAGGCCGGCTTCAGCACCAGATCCTCCGGCGGATAGCCGGCGAGGAAAAGCTCGGTATAGAGCACGAGATCGGCGCCTTGACGTGCGGCATCCGCCCTCGCCTCGCGGGCCTTGGCGAGATTGCCTGATATGTCGCCGACAGTCGGATTGAGCTGGGCGACGGCGATGCGCAGGATGTCGAGCTTCTTGGTCATGCCTGCTGACTTAGCGCGGCAAAATTGCCCGGGCAATGGCGTTCGTTTGGACCAATTCGGACCGATTGACATACGTCAACCGTGTACGGACCGATCAACGTACTTCAATCGTGGCGATACGACCAGGTATCAGTCGTCGCCCATATATTCGCGCAGCGCTTGCGGCGAATGGTTCTCGCCGATCGACATCGCCAGGATGCGTGAAATATGCCGGCGCGGCAGATGCGTCTCCGCTGCCCATTGGTTGATTTGCCTCTGGATCTTGTCCAGGTCCTTCTTCGAAGTCGGGCTTTCGGCGATGTCTAGGCCGGCGTCGCGCAACGCCGCGGCCATATCGCCCGAGATGACGAACGCATCCCAACCCAGCCAGCGCAGGAAATACTGGCCCGTATTGCCGCCCAGCCGGCTGCCATGCTTGCCGAGCCAGGCCATCAGCCCGACCTGGTCGTCAGCCGGCCAGTTGGCGAGGAATTGGCCGAAACCGCCATATTCCTTCGACACGCGCTCGACGAAGGCAGCGTTGTCGCGCACGGATCTGATCTTCTGCGGGTTGCGCACGATGCGCTGGTCCGCCGTCAGATCGTGCCAGAAATCATCGGGCTGGAACAACAGCCGCTTCGGCTCGAAGCGCAGAAACGCCTCCTCGAAGCCCGGCCATTTCTGCTCGATGACGCGCCAGACGAAACCAGCGGCGAAGACGCGTTCGGCCATAACAGAGAGAATGCGGTCATCGGCGATGTCAGCCACGGCGGCATTGTCAGGCGCCGGACCCAGCAGCGACGTAAGTTCCTCTTCGCCGCCCTTGCGTTTTGCGGCGCGTGCGCGAATTTTCTTGAAATCGGCCATTGGTCCCTCGGCAACTGGAATCAATCTAACACTTCCCGTGAGAGCCGGCAGCCTCTACCTCTTACGGCAAGCCAAAGACCCTGGAGATGGCCATGAACAAGACGATCGACGACCTGGCGAACCGCTGGCTCAAGCGGCGGCCGGACGGCCTCAGCCAGCTCGAAAGCCGGGTGCTGCAATCGACGCTCGAACGGACCACCATCTCGCGCGACACCAACAAGGCCGTCGCCTTCCACCAGACCTTCGGCGACCGGCTCGCCGACACGATCGCCCGCATCGGTGGGTCATGGTCCTTCATCCTGACCTTCATCGCCTTTCTGATCCTGTGGACATCAGGCAATGTCTGGCTGCTGTCGCGTGACGCCTTCGATCCCTACCCGTTCATCTTCCTCAATCTCGTTCTGTCGATGGTCGCCGCCTTGCAGGCGCCGGTGATCATGATGGCGCAGAACCGCCAGACCGAACGCGACCGCATCGACGCCGCCCACGATTACGAGGTCAACCTGAAAGCCGAGATCGAGATCATGGCGCTGCATGAAAAGCTGGATGAACTGCGCCACGGCCAGATTCTCGGTATGCGCGACGAGATCGTGCAGCTGACCGAAATGGTCAAGCGGATCGACGAAAGGCTGTCTTCGCAGCAGTCGGCTTCATGACCGACGCAATCCATCATTTCATCGAACAATACGGGCTGCTCGCGGTCTTTATCGGTTGCGTCGCGGAGGGCGAAAGTGCCGCCATCCTTGGCGGCTTCTTCGCCCACCAGCAGGTCTTCGTCCTGTGGCACGCGGTTCTTGCGGCCGCGCTCGGCGCCTTCGTCGGCGATACTTTCTTCTTCATCCTCGGACGAAGCTTCGCCGACCATCCCTATGTCGTCAGATTGCGCAAACGGCCCGGCTTCCGCCGCGCCTTTCGGCTGCTCAACACCCATCCCGACATTTTCGTGCTGTCCAACCGCTATATCTACGGCATGCGCCTCGTCGGCGGCATTGCAGCCGGGCTTTCCAACATTGCCGCGCCGCGCTTCGTCATCCTCAACGCGCTTTCATCGGCGGTCTGGGCGGTACTGTTCGGCACGATCGGTTATGTCTTTGGACTGGGAGCCGAGCACGTCATCGGCCAGGCGTTGATGCATCACGAACGGTTGCTGATCGGGCTTGGCATCGGCCTGACCGTGGCCGTTCTGGCATGGCTCGTCGCCCGTCACATCGCCAGGAAGGAACGCGCCAGGGAGGACTGATCGTCAATCCACGCCGAGCGCCTGATCCCCCCGATCGAGGATCAGCGGGATGATCAGGTCTTCCTCGTCGGCAAGATGCCTTGTCAGCATGGCGATCAGCCGGCTGTTTTCGTCGGCATAGGCGTCGGCGGCAAAGCGCTGTCTGTCTTCGTTTTCCTGAAGCGTCTTGATGAACGCATTGGCCGCCTCGGCATTGCGCTCCAGCCCTTCATGAATGGTGTGATGGTCGGCATCGAGAATCTCGAAGCCGCGCTTCAAACGGGGCTCGGCCTTGGCGAAGACCGGAAAATATTGATAATCCTCGACATTGTGGTGACCGTCGAGATGCCCAAGAAAATGATCGAGGCGCGGCGCGAACCAGCGCGCGAAATCAGGCGCCGTCAGCCGTCCCTCACGGTAGTCCCCAATACCGTTGGCCAGCATGCCGCCAAGTTCGCGGAACATGTCGTGCCGCTGCAGCCACATATTGGCGATGCCATGGATGTTGGCATGGTCCTGCCAGTTTTCACGCGGGTATTTTTCGACGAGCCAGCGCAGATCGTCTGGCAGGCCAGCACGCTCAAGAAGCAGAAAGCTCGTGGCTTCGGACATGACAGTCTCCTTTGGTGACTGGCATGTAGGCATCGAAAGGCTAGATCGGTAGTCCCGTAATCCGCTCGATAATCGCGATACCCCAGACGCCGGCGACGATGAGCACCGAAATCAGCACCGCCAGCGAACCGCAATCCTTGGCCAACTGGATATCGACATTGAACTCGCGGCTGAAAGCGTCGCATGCCGCCTCGATGCCGGTGTTCAGCACTTCGACCATGATCAAGAGCAGCACGGCGCCGATCAGCAAAGCATAACCGCGCCACGAGATCGAAACGAACCAGCCGAGCGGCAAGGCAAGCGCCAGCAGCATCAGCTCCTGCTGGAAAGCCTTCTCGCTGGTGGCCAGCTTGCGAAACGCCCGCACCGAATTGAAATAAGCATCGATCAGCCGCTGCATGCCAAACCCCTTTGCGAATCACCGGCACGGGATAATGCAATGGCTGGCCAGATCAATGGAATAAGGTGACTTGTCCAAGATTCATTCAGCAACCGGTATGGACGGTGTCGACTTTTCAAACTGCGGCAGCCCGTCGTCGATCGAATAGTAGTCACCCTTGTCACCGACGAAGATATGGCATTCCCCCTCAAGACCTGTCGGCTTGTCGAACGATCCCGCCATGACTGAAACGTAGTCCTGGTCTCGCGGCTTCCAGAACAGCACCGATCCGCATGCCTTGCAGAACCCACGCCTGGCGAAGGTAGAGGCTTCGTACCAGGTGATACTTTCCGTGCCCTCGATCACAATGTCGGCGTTGGCAACATTGGTCGCGGCATAGAAATGTCCGCTCTGCTTGCGGCATTGCGAACAATGACAATAGACGACGCCACGCAGCGCTCCGTGCGTTTTGAAGCGAACCGCTCCGCACAGACACGATCCCGTGTGATTGTCGCTCATTTCGACCTCCTCGAGGAAAACTCTGCCTCAGCATCGTCGTCAGGATTCCAGCTTTGCGACGACCACACGCAAGCAAATGCGACATGTACTGGCGTGGTGAATCCGAAATTCGGTTTCATTTTCAAGAGCGCGATGCGCGAATTTCGGATTCAAAGCCACCAAACTGGCGTCGTTTTCGATTATTGGGTGCGCAAATTTAAGCTTTTACAGCCGCAGGTAGAGAAAAACTGTGGAATCTCGGCAAATTAAGGAAACTTTAGCGCTGGCGCATTTATGGTCATGGCAAGCGAAGGTCGTGGGTGGGGACGCATCCCTTTGCAAGTTGTTCTGGAGTCGGTCGCATTCCCCAGGTCGGCGACAAAGGGAACCCGCGAATTCTACAGCGGAATCCGAGGGGAAGAATCAAAAATGCAGCCGGCAGCTCTTCCGACCGAACGAAGCACCGACATCGCGGCCAGTGTCGTTGCCACAATGCGCCAGCTGGGCGTGCTCAGCCTGCCGCGCAACTACGAGATTTTCTACGAGGCGCTGAGCGGCACCAATCGCGAACTCAGCCTCGCCGTCGTTTCGCTGAGCAGCCGGCCGACACAAGATGAACTGGACCAGATCGGGCGCACTTTCTTTGCCCACAACCATGGTCCGGGCATCGTCGAGCATGCCAGAGACGTCATCGCCAGGGAGCTCGAGGAGGTTGCTTCGTTGCTGCGGAGCGAGCGCAGCCACATCGAGAAATACGGCAGGATCCTCGATGAGACATCGAGCGGCCTCAGCGGCCGCAGCCTTCTCTCTCAGGATCTCCTGCAGAAGATCGCCAACGCCATGGCGGTTGCCACCAATTCGACGATCGATCACGGCCGGCAGGTGGCCTCGACGCTCAGCGACAAGACGGCCGAACTCGAGAGCGTCAAGTCGAAGCTTGAGGAGTATAAGCGGCTGGCCGACACCGATCCGTTGACCCATATCTGGAATCGGCGCGCCTTCGACAAGGAGATCACCAGGATCTACAACAGCAACAGGGGTATCCTGTTCAACGCCCTGGTTCTTGTCGACATCGACCGCTTCAAGGATATCAACGACCGCTATGGCCACCCGGTCGGCGACAAGATCATCCAGAGCATCGCCGATATTTTCCAGACCAGCATTCGCGGCGACATGTTCGTCGCCCGCACCGGCGGCGAGGAGTTCGCGCTGATCATCGAGGGCGCCAGCGAGGACGCCACCTATGACGTCGCGGAGCGTATTCGTGCCCTGATCGCGCAGACGCCGTTCACCAGCAGCCAGACCGGTACGAATTACGGCACCGTTACCGTCTCGATGGGTATCTGCATGGCGTCCGAAGCCGAAGGACCCGAAGATCTCTACACCAAGGCCGACCGGGCGCTCTATCGCTCGAAGGTCAGCGGCCGCAACCGCGTCACCAGGCACTCGACGATGGCAGGCCCCCGGGCCGGCAAGAGCTGGCTGCTCTACAAGAAGGACTGACAGTCCCTGCCCGCTGGTGCCGGGAACACTGGACTAGCGCAGACATAAAAGGCGCCCGATTTCTCGGACGCCCTTTCGTGGATCTTATTCGGACTGCGCGAAAATCAGCCGTTGGCAACCTGCTTGTGCTGCACCGGGTGGCTCTTCTTCAACAGATCCGAGACCAGGAACGCCAGTTCGATCGCCTGGTCGGCGTTAAGACGCGGATCGCAATGGGTGTGGTAGCGGTCCTGCAACTCCTCGGCGGTGATGGCGCGCGCGCCACCGGTGCATTCGGTGACGTTCTTGCCGGTCATCTCGACATGGATGCCGCCCGGATGCGTGCCTTCGGCGCGGTGCACCTCGAAGAAGGTCTGCACCTCCTTCAGAATGCGGTCGAACGGCCGCGTCTTGTAGCCGGCGGCCTCGATCGTGTTGCCGTGCATCGGATCCGACGACCACACCACGGAGCGGCCTTCCTTCTGCACCGCGCGCACCAGCTTCGGCAGATGGTCGGCGACCTTGTCGGAACCGAAGCGGGCGATCAGCGTCAGCCGGCCGGGCTCGTTCTCGGGATTGAGCAGGTCGATCAGCTCCAGCAAGCCGTCCGGCGTCAGCGACGGACCGCATTTCAGGCCGAGCGGGTTCTTGATGCCACGGCAATATTCGACATGCGCATGGTCGGGCTGGCGGGTGCGGTCTCCGATCCAGATCATGTGACCCGAGGTGGCGTACCAGTCGCCGGAGGTCGAATCGACACGCGTCAGTGCCTCCTCATAGCCGAGCAGCAGCGCCTCGTGGCTGGTGTAGAAATCGGTCTCGCGCAGCGCGTAGTTGGTTTCCGAGGTGATGCCGACGGCCTTCATGAAGTCCATCGTCTCGGTGATGCGGTTGGCAAGAGACTCGTATTTCTCGCCCTGCGGACTGTCGGACACGAAGCCGAGCATCCAGCGGTGCACATTCTCCAGGCTGGCATAGCCGCCTTGCGCGAAGGCGCGCAAAAGGTTGAGCGTCGCCGCCGACTGGCGATACGCCATCTCCTGGCGAGCGGGGTCCGGAATGCGCGACTTGGGGTCGAATTCGATGCCGTTGATGATATCGCCGCGATAGCTGGGCAGCGTCACCTCACCCTTGGTCTCGTTGTCGGACGATCGCGGCTTGGCGAACTGGCCGGCAACGCGGCCGACCTTCACCACCGGCTGCGCGCCGGCGAAGGTGAGCACCACGGACATCTGCAGGAAGACGCGGAAGAAGTCGCGGATGTTGTCCGCGCCATGCTCGGCGAAGCTCTCGGCGCAATCGCCGCCCTGCAGGAGGAATGCGTCACCGGCGGCGACAGAAGCGAGCTGCTTCTTCAGCTTGCGCGCCTCACCGGCAAAAACCAGCGGCGGAAAGGTTGCGAGCTGGGCCTCCGTGTTCTTCAGCGCGGCAAGGTCCGGATAGGCAGGGACCTGCTTGATCGGCTTTGCTCTCCACGAATTCGGCGACCATTTCGTCATCGCTGCACCCAACGCTCTTTCCAGCGGCCTATACTCCGCCATTCCCGCCCCCATTTGGGGATCGCGGCTCCATACACGAAGCCGATTTCCTATTCTAGACCGGAATTCAAGCGCTGGCGAATGGTCCGGGCGGGCTATGCCGCCTTCTCCACCAGCCGCGCCAACTGCGTCATGACCACCGCCGAGCCCGCCAATCGCTTCTCGGGGGTTGGCCAATCGCGTACGAAGACGACGCTGTGGTCCGGCCGGATCTTGGCCAGCGAGCCCTGCTCGCCGATGAACCGGACGAGCCCAACCGGGTTGGAGAATTCGCGCTTGCGGAAATGAATGACGACGCCCTTCGGCCCGGCGTCGAGCTTCTCGACATTGGCTTTGCGGCAGAGCGCCTTGATGAAGACGATCTTGAGCAGATGCTTGACCTCTTCCGGCAGCGGGCCGAAGCGGTCGATCAGCTCGGCGCCGAAAGCGTCGATTTCCTCGGTGTTCTCGAGATCGCCGAGACGGCGATAAAGCGCCAGCCGAAGCTGCAGGTCCGGAACATAGCTTTCCGGGATCATCACCGCCGTGCCGACGGCAATCTGCGGCGACCAGCCGCCATCCTGGACCTCGCCGGAATCCTTCACCTCGGCGACAGCCTCTTCCAGCATCTGCTGGTAGAGCTCGAAGCCGACCTCCTTGATGTGGCCGGACTGCTCTTCGCCGAGAAGATTGCCGGCGCCCCTGATATCGAGATCGTGGCTGGCGAGCTGGAAGCCGGCGCCCAGAGTATCGAGCGATTGCAGCACCTTCAGCCTCCGCTCCGCGGTGTCGGTCAGCTTGCGGTTGGCCGGCAGCGTGAACAGCGCATAGGCGCGCACCTTCGAGCGGCCGACGCGGCCGCGCAACTGGTAAAGCTGCGACAGGCCGAACATGTCGGCGCGATGGATGATCAGCGTGTTGGCGGTCGGGATGTCGAGGCCGGATTCGACGATGGTCGTGGACAACAGCACATCGTACTGGCCGTCGTAGAAGGCATTCATGATGTCGTCGAGTTCGCCCGGCGGCATCTGGCCATGGGCCACCGCCACCTTCAACTCCGGCACGGATTCCTTCAGGAAATCATGGATTTCCGAGAGATCGCTGATGCGCGGCACCACATAGAAGGAATGGCCGCCACGATAGCGCTCGCGCAGCAGCGTCTCGCGGATGACCAGCGGATCGAAGGGCGAGATGAAGGTGCGCACCGCCATGCGGTCGACCGGCGGCGTGGCGATCAGCGACAGTTCGCGCACCCCGGTCAACGCCAGTTGCAGCGTGCGCGGGATCGGCGTCGCCGACAGCGTCAGCACGTGCACGTCGGTCTTCAAATCCTTCAGCCGCTCCTTGTGCTTGACGCCAAAATGCTGCTCTTCGTCGATGATCAGCAGGCCAAGGTTCTTGAACGAGATTGCGGAACCGAGCAGCGCATGCGTACCGATGACGATGTCGACCTGGCCCTCGGCGATACCTTTCTTGGTCTCGGCCAGTTCCTTGGCGCCGACTAGCCGCGACGCCTGGCCGACACGGATCGGCAGGCCGGAGAAACGCTGCGAAAAGGTCTTGAAATGCTGGCGCGACAACAATGTCGTCGGCACCACAACCGCCACCTGAAAGCCTTCCATCGCCGCGATGAAGGCGGCGCGCAGCGCCACTTCGGTCTTGCCGAAGCCGACATCGCCGCAAATCAGCCGGTCCATCGGCTTGCCGGCGCCAAGGTCGTCCCGTACCGAGTCGATCGCTGTCTGCTGGTCGTCGGTTTCCTCATAGGGGAACCGCGCGGCGAACTCGCCATAGAGGCCTTCTGCCGGCACCAGTGGCGGTGCGGAGCGCATCTGCCGCTCGGCGGCGATGCGGATCAATTGACCGGCCATGTCGAGCAGACGTTTCTTCAGCCGCGCCTTGCGCGATTGCCAGGCGCCGCCGCCAAGCTTGTCCAGCGTCGCCTCGGCCGTATCAGAACCGTAGCGCGACAGGAGTTCGATGTTTTCCACCGGCAGGAACAGCCGGTCGTCGCCGGCATAGTGGATTTCCAGGCAGTCATGCGGTGCGCCGACCGCTTCGATGGTGCGCAGGCCTATGAAGCGGCCAATGCCGTGGTCGGCGTGGACGACAATGTCGCCGGCCGACAGCGCCGAGGCCTCGGCAATGAAATCCGAGGGACGCTTCTTGCGTTTCGAGCGCCGGATCAGCCGGTCGCCCAAAATGTCCTGTTCGGCGACGACGACCAGTTTTTCGGTCTCGAAGCCGGATTCGAGCGGCAGCACGGCCAAGGCCGCCTGACCCGGTTCGAGCTTTTCGGCTTCCGCCAGCGTCGCCACCTGCTTGAGGTTGCCGAGATGGTGTTCGGCAAGGATCTGGCCAAGCCGGTCGAGCGAGCCTTCGGTCCAGCCGGCAATGACAATGCGGCGGCGCGCTGCGCGCTCGTCAGCGATGTGTTTGACGACGACATCGAACACGTTGGCGTTCGGATCGGCGCGCTCCTCGACGAAGCTGCGGCCGTGGCGCGAGCCGGCGTGATAGACCTTCTTGGCGCCGACATCGGGCGTGTCGAATGGCGTGAAGTCGATGGCTTCGCGCGGCCCTAGCGAGGCAATCAGGTTTTCCGGGGAGAGATAGAGCAGGTCCGGTGCGACCGGCTTGTAGGGCACGGCGTCCTTCAAGGCACCGTCCGCCTGCTTCTTGCGCGCCTCGTAATGGTCGAGGATCAGCGTGTGGCGCTCGGCCAGCGCCTCATGCGCCAGATGGTCGAAGATGACAGGCGTGTCAGGCAGATAGTCGAACACCGTCTCCAGCCGCTCATAGAAAAACGGCAGCCAGTGTTCCATGCCGGCAAACCGCCTGCCTTCGCTGACTGCTGCATAGAGCCCGTCATCGCGCTGTGGAGCGCCAAAGGCTTCGATATAGGAGCGGCGGAAACGGCTGATGGTTTCCGCCGTCAGCGCCACCTCGCTCATCGCCTGCAGCGCCATCGACTTGCGTTGACCGGTGGTGCGCTGCGTGGCGGCATCGAAGACACGGATCGATTCCAGCGTGTCGCCGAAGAAATCGAGCCTGAGCGCTTCGGTCCAGCCGGGGGCGAACAGGTCGAGAATGCCGCCCCGCACCGCGAATTCACCGATACCGCGCACGGTCGGCACGCGCTCGAAACCGGACGTTTCCAGTCGCGACACCAGTACGTTCATGTCGATCTGGTTGCCGGGCCTGGCGTGGAAGGTCTGTGCCTCGACGAGATCCGCCGGCGGAATGCGCTGCAGCAGCGCGTTGGCGGTGGTGAGGATGACGGCGCGGTGCGGCTTCTTCGCCAGCGCGATCATGGCGGTCAGTGCATCGAGGCGCTTGGCGGCCGCATCCGAGCCGGGCGAGACGCGGTCGTAGGGCAAGCAATCCCAGGCCGGCAGTTCCAGCACCGGCAGGCCGGGGGCCGCGAAAGACAGCGCCTCGATGATCGCCGGCAGGCGCTGACCGTCGCGTGCGACGAACAGAACCGGCTTGTCGGGCGCGATCTCGAGTGCCGCCTGCACCAGCGCAAAGGCTTCGTAGCCGTCGGCGACGCCGTCGACGATGAACTGGCCGGCGCGGCCTTTCGGCAGACCGATGGTGGGAATGAGGCTCATGAAATCACGTCGTTCAGACTGTCGTTGTTCAAAATGTCATGGACTGGCGGAAAGCCAGGATCTTTTGCAGGACGGCACAATCGATATCGGCCGGAACCGGGCGTTCGCCGGTGACCATGGGCAGGAATTCGGTATCGGGAATGTCGAGGAGCCTCTCATATTGGTCGATTTCGTCGCCGGTCAAGGCGCCGATCTCAGCGTCGGCGAAGGTGCCGAGGATAAGGTCCATCTCGCGCATGCCGCGATGCCAGGAGCGAAACAGAAGCTTGCGGCGGCGGACGTCGAGCCCCTCGCTTGATCTCGTCGTTCCGGTCATCGTGCCGCATCCTTGCTTGCTGCGGGCGCATATAGCGTGGATAGAAGGGGCTGTCAGCCTTGCAACGGCCCGGTTGGCGTCTAACATCTCGGTGTGACGAACATTCCTGACAGTATCGGCGCTAGCACCCCCCTCTGTCCTGCCGGACATCTCCCCCTCAAGGAGGGAGATCGTATGGCACGACTGCTTTCGCCAATTTCCAACTGCGCAAGGCGGGCGAGGTCAGAACTGCTAATCGCCCCCCTTGAGGGGGAGATGGCCGGCAGGCCAGAGGGGGGTGAGCGCAGACACCGCATGGTTTCTCTCAGATGAGACCTTCCATCCTCGATCCCTTGTTTGTCCCGATCACCTCGCTTGCCGGCGTCGGACCGAAAGTCGGCGCGCTGATCGAGAAGGTTGTCCCGGCCGATCTGGGTGACCGCCCCGCCCGCGCGGGCGACCTTCTGTTCGTGCTGCCGCACACCGTCATCGACCGGCGCAGCCGGCCGGGCATCGCAGGATCCGCGGAGGGCCAGATCGTGACGCTGGAGGTGCGCATCGACCGCCACCAGCCGCCGCCGCGCGGCAACAGGTCGGTGCCTTACCGGGTCTTCGCCCATGACGACACCGGCGAGATCGCGCTGACCTTCTTCCATGCTCACGCTTCCTATCTCGAAAAGGCGATGCCCGAGGGCGAGCATGTCGTGGTCTCCGGCCGCATGGAATGGTTCAACGGCCGCCCGAGCATGGTCCACCCCGACCACATCGCGCTCGCCAGCGAGGCGGAAAACCTGCCGCTGGTCGAACCGGTCTATCCCCTGACAGCCGGGCTCTCGGGCAAGGTGCTGCGCCGGGCGATCGGCCAGGCGCTGGCGCGTGTGCCCGAATTTCCCGAATGGCAGGACGGCGCTTTCATGCGCCGCCACACGTCTCCCTCCTTTGCCGGCGCGCTTGCCCGCATCCACAATCCGGCCGACCCGATCGATGTCTCCGTCGATGGCGCTGCCTGGCGGCGCCTCGCCTATGATGAGCTGCTGGCGGGCCAGGTCTCGCTGGCGCTGGTGCGGGCAAAAGTCCGCCGCCTGTCCGGCCGCCCTCTGGTCGGCGACGGCCGCATCGTCGAAAAACTGCGAGCCGCACTGCCCTATTCGCTGACACCGAGCCAGGAGTTCGCGCTGGCCGAAATCAATGCCGACCTCGCCGATCCCGAGCGCATGCTGCGGCTTCTGCAGGGCGATGTCGGCTCCGGCAAGACGGTCGTCGCGCTGTTGGCCATGGCGCGGGCTGTCGAGGCTGGCGGCCAGGCGGCCTTGATGGCACCGACCGAAATCCTGGCGCGCCAGCATCTGGCGACCATCACGCCGCTTGCCGCCAAGGTCGGGCTGCGCATCGCCATCCTCACGGGCCGCGAGAAGGGCCGCGAACGCGCTGATACGCTGGCCGGCCTGGCAAGCGGCGAGATCGACATCGTCGTCGGCACCCATGCGCTGTTCCAGGAGACGGTCATGTTCCACGACCTGGTCTTTGCCGTGATCGACGAGCAGCACCGTTTCGGCGTCCATCAACGGCTCGCCATCACCGCCAAGGGCGATGCGCCCGACATGCTGGTGATGACGGCCACTCCCATCCCGCGCACGCTGGTGCTGACCGCTTTCGGCGACATGGACGTGTCGAAACTGACGGAAAAACCGGCCGGCCGCCAGCCGATCCGTACCGTTACTCTGCCGCTGGAGCGGCTCGATGAACTGATCGGCCGCATGGTCGAGGCGGTGGCCGGCGGCCAGAAGATCTACTGGATCTGTCCGCTGGTCGAGGAATCCGAAGAAATCAAGCTGATGTCGGCCGAGGACCGCTTCGCCTCGCTGAAACCATTGTTCGGCGACCGTATCGGGCTCGTTCACGGCCGCATGAAAGGTGCCGACAAGGACGAGGCGATGCGCGCCTTCAAGCAGGGCGACACACGCATCCTGATCGCCACCACGGTCATCGAGGTCGGCGTCGACGTACCGGACGCCACCGTCATGGTCATCGAGCATGCCGAGCGCTTCGGCCTCGCCCAATTGCATCAGTTGCGCGGCCGGGTCGGGCGTGGCGACAAGCCCTCCTCCTGCGTGCTGCTCTATAAGGACCCGCTCGGCGAGACCGCAAAACGCCGATTGTCGGTGATGCGCGAGACCGAGGACGGGTTCCTGATCGCCGAAGAAGATCTGAAGCTGCGCGGCGAAGGCGAATTGCTGGGCACCCGCCAGTCCGGCACGCCGGGTTTCCAGGTGGCGCGCATCGAGGCGCATGCCGACCTTCTGGAGGCCGCCCGCGACGATGCCAGGCTGATCCTGTCGCGCGACCCGGAGCTGCAATCGCAGCGTGGCGAGGCGTTGCGCCTGCTGCTTTATTTGTTCGGCCGCGACGAGGCCGTGCGGCTCCTGCGCGCCGGCTGAGCCAGGGCGGCAACCGATGGGTTGGCGAGCATTCCCTCGATTGGCTCGCCATTCACGACAACCATTTGTTTGACCTCGGGCGCCACCAGTCCGGCCGACACGATCAGCTTGGCGCCGTCCTCGATCGTCATGTCGAGCAGCACGATGTCCGACTTCGGCACATACATCAGGAATCCGGTGGTCGGGTTCGGCGTGCACGGCATGAACACGGCAATCAGTGGATCGCCTTCCTGGTCGAGCTTCTGGTTGATCTCGGTTTCCTTCTCGCTGGCGACGAACACCAGCGACCACACACCCTTGCGCGGATATTCGACCAGCCCGACCTGGCGGAACATGTCACCCTTGTTCGACAGCACGGTCTCGAAAATCTGTTTCAGCGAGCCATAGATGCCGCGCACCAGCGGCATGCGGCCAAGCAGGCGCTCGCCGAAATTGACGATGGCGCGGCCGACGATGTTTGCCGTCAGGAAGCCGATCAGCGTGATCAGAATCAGCGCCACGATCAGCCCGAACCCCGGCACCGGAAACGACAAATAGGTGTCAGGGCTGTAGCGGGCCGGAATATAGGGTTTCACCCAGGAATCGACCCAGCCGATGAAAGACCATGCAATGTAGGCGGTGATCGCCAGCGGCGCGCAGACAATGAAGCCCGTGAGGAAATAGTTCCTCAGCCGGGTCACGCCGGAAGTCTTGGGAGCGTCGGACATGATTCACCGGGGGCCGCTATTGCGACGCGACATTAGTGAACCGCCGTCCAGTTTGGAACTGCGAAGTTTTTAAAGCTCCGATTATGCCACTACTTCCAACGAAGCAATCCAAACGGAAGCAGCATACGTTCGTGATTAGCCGAAACATCCTTCCCTTCGTCATCCACGGGCGGAGCAAGGAGCGAAGCGACGCGGCGCAGACCCGAGGATCCATTCCGTGACGTCGGCCGAAGAATGCAACCCATCAAGATGGTCGGCGGATCGTTCGGCCGCTATACTTCGTTCATGACGGGCTATGTCTATTTAACTGCGAGCCGGAAACGCGGCACCATCTATATTGGCGTCACAAACGATCCGATGCGATCCAGCGCGAGAAGTCGCTGAAACGTTGGCCCCGTCAATGTAAGATCGAACTGATCGGAAAGGCCAATCCGAGCTTTTCCGCGGGACTGGGTGGTAGCGCCAAGTTCTGCACCGCTTTGATCCGCCATACCGTCCCGGAATGGATCCTCGGGTCTGCGCAGGAGCTTCGCTCCCGCTCCGCCCGTGGATGACGAAAGGATGAGGCCTACTCCACCGTCACCGATTTCGCCAGATTGCGCGGCTGGTCGACGTCCGTGCCCATGAACACGGCGGTGAAATAGGCGAGCATCTGGATCGGCAGCGCGTAGATGATCGGCGAGATGATTTCCGGCACGTCCGGCAGCACGATCGTCTCCATCGTCTTCACGCTCGTCAGCTCCGCGCCCTTGCTGTCGGTGATCAGGATGATCTTGCCGCCGCGCGCCGCCACTTCCTGCATGTTCGACACGGTTTTTTCGAAAATGCGGTCGTGCGGCGCGATGACGATGACCGGCATGTTCTCGTCGATCAGCGCGATCGGCCCATGCTTCAGCTCGCCCGCGGCATAGCCCTCGGCGTGGATATAGGAGATTTCCTTGAGTTTTAACGCGCCTTCCATGGCCAGCGGGAAATTGGTGTCGCGGCCGAGATAGAGCACGTTCTTATAGTGAGCGAGGTCGCGCGCGGTCTTTTCGATCTGATGGTCGAGCTTCAGCACCTGATTGGCATAGCGCGGTGCTTCCGAAAGCTCGCGCACAAAGGTCTTTTCCTGCTCCTTCGAGATTGTCCCGCGCGCCACGCCGGCACGCACGGCAAGCGATGCCAGCACGGACAGCTGGCAGGTGAATGCCTTGGTCGAGGCAACGCCGATCTCCGGTCCCGCCAGCGTCGGCAGCACGACGTCGGATTCGCGCGCCATCGTCGATTCCCGCACATTGACGACGGCGCCGATCTTCATCCCCGCCTTGCGGCAGTAGCGCAGCGAGGCCAGCGTGTCGGCGGTCTCGCCCGATTGCGAGATGAAGAAGGCGGCATCGTTCTTCGACAGCGGCATTTCGCGGTAACGGAATTCCGAAGCGACATCGATATCGACCGGTAGTCGCGCGTAGCGCTCGAACCAGTATTTGCCAATCAGGCCGGCGAGATAGGCGGTGCCGCAGGCCGAAATCGCCAGCCGGTCGATTTTGGCGAAATCGAAAGGCAGGTCGAGCGGCTTGGAGACGCCGCCGACAAAATCCAGATAATTCGCCAGCGTGTGCGAGATCACTTCCGGCTGTTCATGGATTTCCTTCTCCATGAAGTGGCGTCTATTGCCCTTGTCGACCATGAAACTGGTCGAGAGCGACTGCTGGCGCTTGCGGTCGACCTTTGTGCCGTCGATGTCGAAGATGGTGACGCCGTCGCGGCGCACCACCGCCCAGTCGCCATCTTCGAGATAGGTGATCGAATTGGTGAACGGGGCGAGCGCGATGGCGTCCGAACCCAGAAACATCTCGCCATCGCCATGGCCGACAGCCAGCGGCGGACCGTTGCGGGCGCCGACGATCAGGTCTTCATCGCCTTTGAACATGATCGCCAGCGCGAAGGCCCCTTCCAGCCGCTTCAGCGCCTGGTGCGCGGCTTCGACCGGCTTCAGTCCTCTGGCGAGTTCGCGCGCCACCAGATGCGCCACGACCTCGGTGTCGGTCTGCGACGAAAAAGAATAGCCGTCGCGGATCAGTTCTTCGCGCAATTCGGCGAAATTCTCGATGATGCCGTTGTGGACGATGGCGACGCCATTGGAAAAATGCGGGTGCGCATTGGTCTCGTTGGGCACGCCATGCGTCGCCCAGCGTGTGTGACCAATGCCGATCGTGCCGTCGAGCGGCTCGTCCTTGAGCCGGCGCTCGAGGTTGATCAGCTTGCCCTCGGCGCGGCGGCGAGCAAGCTGGCCGTGCTCGATGGTGGCGACGCCGGCCGAGTCATAGCCGCGATATTCCAACCGCTTCAGCGCATCGACAATGAGCGGCGCAACCTGCGAGTGGCCGACGATTCCAACGATACCGCACATGCAGACAGCCCCCGATTCCCCGTGGAAAACCAGCGCTATTTAGGGATGGCCGGCCTGCCGCGAAAGTCACATTGCATTTCGTCCCGTGTAACGGAACGCTCATTCTTGTCGATGCACCATGACAGACCGCTCTTGCAATCCGGTTACTGCAATCGTTTGGTTTTTTGCGAGTCTGCTTTACTTCTTCTTCGCAGCCGCCGCCGAAGCAAAGCGTTCGCGCAATTCCTTGCCCTTGCCCGGGATCGTCTTCTGGCGGGCGCGGCCGAAGGCCAGCGCGTCGTCGGGCACGCTTTCGGTGATCACGCTGCCCGAGGCGATGTAGCCGCCCTTGCCGATGGTGACAGGCGCCACCAGCGACGAATTCGAACCGATGAAGGCGCCCTCGCCGATATCGGTGAAGAATTTCGAATAGCCGTCATAATTGCAGGTGATGGTGCCGGCGCCGATGTTGGCGCCCGCGCCCACCCGGGCGTCACCGATATAGGTCAAATGGTTGACCTTGGCGCCCTCTTCGATAACCGCCTGCTTGACCTCGCAAAAATTGCCAACCTTGGCCTTTTGCCGGAGATCCGCACCCGGCCGCAGCCGCGCATACGGCCCGACATCGCAATTGGATGCAATGGTGGCGCCTTCGATGTGGCTGAAGGCATGGATCTTGGCGCCCGTGGCAATCTTCACACCCGGACCGAACCAGACATTGGGCTCGACGATCGTGTCAGTGCCGATCTCGGTGTCGTGCGAGAAATACACGGTCTCCGGCGCGATCAGCGTCACGCCCGACAGCATCGCGTCGTGCCGCCGGCGCGCCTGCCATATGCCCTCGGCTTGCGCCAGTTCGGCGCGGTTGTTGATGCCGAGCGCGCTCTCGAAGCTGGCTTCGGTGGCGACCACGTCAAGGCCTCGCGCACTGGCGATCTCGACAATGTCGGTGAGGTAGTACTCGCCCTTGGCATTCTTGTTGCCAACCGCGTCGAGCAGCTTCAGCGCATGGGCGCCGGCTACCGCCATCATCCCGGCATTGCAGAAGCCGATTTTTTTCTCCTCCTCGGAGCAATCCTTTTCCTCGCGGATGGCGACCAGCTTGCCGTCCTTTTCGATCAGCCGGCCATAGCCGGTCGGGCTGGGCGGACGGAAACCGATCACGACGACGGCCGCACCTTCCGCCAGTTTCAGCCGCGCCACCGTCAGCGCATCGGCGTCGATCAGCGGCGTGTCGCCAAACATTACCAGAATATCGTCATAACCCTTTGATATCGCTTCGCGCACGGCCAGCACGGCATGCGCGGTGCCGAGGCGCTTGTCCTGCACGAAGGTCTCGGCCTTCGGAGCGAATTTCGCCGCCGCCTTGCGCATCTCTTCCGCGCCATGGCCAATCACCAACGCTTGGCTGCCGGCGCCGGCAGCTTCGGCCGCCCTCACCACATGGGCGACCATCGGCAGCCCGGCGATCTGGTGCAGCACCTTCGGCAGCGCACTCTTCATGCGCGTGCCTTCGCCAGCGGCGAGGATGACGGAAAGGCAGGATCTCTGGCTCATGGATGGACAACCATATGAAAAGGGTTGGGAATCAAGACAGGATAGCAGTGCCGCCATGGTGCACCAATGCGGTTAAATTCCGGTGAGATGGTAGAGCAACTGACTTTTTGATCAGTAGGTGAAAGAGCCATTCAAACGCGAAAACATGTCGGTCGGACGAAAAATCACCCCAACCGCCCCAGCACTGGGAAATTCTCCAGCAGCCAGTAGGACACGGTCTGCACGCCGCCGGTGAGGAAAAACACGCCGGCGACGACCAGCAGCGCGCCGATGGCCTTTTCGACGCGGCCGAGATGGACGCGGAATTTGCCGAGGAAGCGCATGAAGGCGCCTGAAAACAGCGCCGCGATCAGGAATGGGATGCCCAGTCCGAGCGAATAGGCGGCGAGCAGCAGCGCGCCCTCGCCCACCGTTTCGCGGCCACCTGCCAGCGTCAGGATCGGCCCCAGCACCGGGCCGATGCAGGGCGTCCAGCCGAAGGCGAAAGCCAGCCCCATGACATAGGCGGCGACAGCACTCGCCGGTTTTCCCTGCGACTGGAAGCGCGCCTCGCGCGACAGCAGCGGAATGCGCAGGATGCCGAGGAAATTCAGGCCCATCAGGATGATCAGCACACCGGCGCCCATTGCCAGCGGCTCCTGCCAGACGCGCAGCAGCCGGCCGATGGTCGAGGCGCCGGCGCCCAGCGCGACAAAGACGGTCGAGAAGCCGAGCACGAAGGCGATCGAGGAAAAGAGCAGCGCGCCGCGTGCGCCTTCCTTTGCAGCCGCCCCCGTATTGCCGCGGAAATCGTCGACCGAGACGCCGGCCATGTAGCAGAGATAGGGCGGCACCAGCGGCAGCACGCAAGGCGACAGGAACGAGATGGCTCCCGCCCCGATCGCGCTGACATAGCCGATGTCCAATGCCATTTCCAAGAACTCCAATGCCGTGACGCCGATATAGCGACGCGCAGCCTTGTCCACCAATCACCATTGTGTTGGCAAGATCATCCATTGCCCGACGCACTTGCCAGGAAGAAACCACAGCCCGCAGGCGTTGATGCTGTGAGGCCGCGATTTCCCGCGCGTCTCCAGATATCAGCCAGGGAGATTTCCATGAAAACCATAACCGCAGGACTGGCAGCGCTTCTGCTCAGCACCGCCGCATCCTTCGCCGCCGACGCGTGGAAGGAAGCCGAGGTCAATGGCACCAAGATCTACACCGACGCCAACGGCATGACGCTTTACACCTATGACAAGGACGAGAAGGGCAAGACCAACTGCTACGACAAATGCGCCACCAACTGGCCGCCGCTGAAGGCCGAAGCCGGCGCCAAGGCGGATGACGAATGGACCGTTGTCGACCGCACCGACGGCACCAAGATGTGGGCCTATGACGGCAAGCCGGTCTACACCTTCATAAAGGACAAGAAGCCCGGCGACGTGACCGGCGACGGCGTCGGCGAAGCCTGGCACATCGTCAAGGCCGACTAACCACGCCAATCCCGCTGCTGGCGGGACAAAGGGCTGGTCGCCGGGCATCTCCATGCACCCGGCGGCCGGCATCGAACAGCCCGTTATAATGTCGCCCGCCCCGGTCGGCATTTCAACGAGTCGGCGGAAAATGAATCGGGTCGTTTCCGCAGACTCGGGACGACTATCCCTCTTACCCAAAATTCTGTGATTTTCTCCATACACTCTAAGAGTGTATTGCTGGCGACCGCCGCGCAATTTGGGCGCTTCCCCTTGACCGGATGCAAAAGCGCGGCCATGTGAGCGACAAATACAACGAGATTTCGTCGCGCGCAGCGGAATTCTTCTGCCGCACCACAGCTGATATGAGACCTCATGGACGTCGTCGTCGTCGAATCGCCGGCCAAGGCGAAGACAATCAACAAATACCTCGGCAAGAACTACAAGGTTCTGGCCTCGTTCGGCCATGTCAGGGATTTGCCGGCCAAGGATGGCTCGGTGCGTCCGGATGAGGATTTCGCCATGTCCTGGGCGGTCGACACCGCCTCGGGCAAGCGGCTCGCCGACATCGCCAAGGCGGTCAAGGATGCCGATGGCCTGATCCTCGCCACCGACCCGGATCGCGAAGGCGAAGCCATTTCCTGGCACGTTCTTGAAGTGCTGAAGCAGAAGCGCGCGCTGAAGGACAAGCCGGTCAGCCGCGTCGTCTTCAACGCCATCACCAAATCGTCGGTGCTGGAGGCGATGGCCAATCCGCGCCAGATCGATGCGCCGCTGGTCGATGCCTATCTCGCCCGCCGGGCACTGGATTATCTCGTCGGCTTCACGCTGTCGCCGGTGCTGTGGCGCAAGCTGCCGGGCGCCCGCTCGGCCGGCCGCGTCCAGTCGGTTGCATTGCGTCTCGTCTGCGACCGCGAATCCGAAATCGAGCGCTTCATCCGCGAGGAATACTGGCAGATCGCCGCCCTGCTGGGTACGCCGCGCAACGAGAATTTCGAAGCGCGGCTGACCGCCTTCGATCGCAAGAAGCTGCAAAAGCTCGACATTTCCAACAAGGCGCAGGCCGACGACATCAAGTCGATGCTTGATGGCGCAACCTTCAAGGCGGTGTCGGTGGAAGCCAAGCCGACTAAGCGCAATCCCGGCCCGCCCTTCACCACTTCAACGCTGCAGCAGGCCGCCTCATCGGGTCTCGGCTTCTCGGCCAGCCGCACCATGCAGGTGGCGCAACGCCTCTATGAAGGCATGGAGATCGGCGGCGAGACCACCGGCCTCATCACCTATATGCGAACCGACGGCGTGCAGATGGCACCCGAGGCGATCGACGCCGCACGCGACGCCATTGCCAAGGAATTCGGCGCAAAATACCTGCCGGAAAAGCCGCGCCAGTATACCGCCAAGGCCAAGAACGCCCAGGAAGCGCACGAAGCGATCCGCCCGACGGATTTCATGCGCACCCCGGCATCCGTCAGACAATATCTCGATTCCGACCAGATGCGGCTCTATGAGCTGATCTGGAAGCGCGCCATCGCCAGCCAGATGCAGTCTGCCGAGATCGAGCGCACCACCGCCGAGATCGAAGCGGTCAACGGATCGCGCACCGCAGAGCTGCGTGCTATCGGTTCGGTCGTTCGGTTCGACGGTTTCATCGCCGCATACACCGACCAGAAGGACGACGATGCGGAAGACGAGGAAAATCGTCGCCTGCCCGAGATCCGCGCCGGCGAGCAGCTAGCGCGCCAGGCGATCAACGCCACCCAGCACACCACCGAGCCGCCGCCGCGCTATTCCGAAGCTTCACTGATCAAGAAGCTGGAAGAACTCGGCATCGGCCGGCCTTCTACCTATACGGCGATCCTGAAGACGCTAGAGGACCGTGACTACGTCACCATCGACAAGCGCCGGCTGGTGCCGCAGGCCAAGGGCCGCTTGCTGTCGGCCTTCCTCGAAAGCTTCTTCAAACGTTATGTCGAGTACGACTTCACGGCATCTCTGGAAGAGAAGCTCGACGAGATCTCGGACGGCAAGCTCGCCTGGAAAGACGTGCTACGCGATTTCTGGAAGGGTTTTTCCGGTGCCGTCGCAGACATCAAGGAACTGCGCGTCACCGACGTGCTCGACGCGCTCAATGAGGAACTGGCGCCGCTGGTGTTTCCCGCGCGGGAGGATGGCTCCAATCCGCGCATCTGTCCGAAATGCGGCACCGGCAATCTGTCGCTGAAGCTCGGCAAATTCGGCGCCTTTGTCGGCTGCTCGAACTATCCCGAATGCTCCTTCACCCGTCAGCTCGGCGACGCCGCCAATCCCAATGGCGAGAATGGCGGCGGCGAAGACGGCACCAAGGTCATCGGCAAGGATCCGTATACGTCTGAGGAAATCACGCTGCGCAGCGGCCGCTTCGGTCCCTATCTGCAGCGCGGCGACGGCAAGGAAGCCAAGCGCTCCAGCCTGCCCAAGGGCTGGACGGCCGAGTCGATAGACCATGAGAAGGCGTTGGCGCTGCTGTCGCTGCCGCGCGATGTCGGCCAGCATCCGGAAACCGCCAAGATGATCTCGGCAGGGCTCGGCCGCTACGGTCCGTTCGTGCTGCATGACGGCACCTATGCCAATCTCGAGAGCATCGAGGACGTGTTCTCGATCGGCCTCAACCGCGCCGTGTCGGTGATCGCCGAGAAGCAGTTGAAGGGCAAGGGTGGCCGCAATGGCGGCACTGCCGCTGCGCTCAAGGAACTTGGCGACCATCCCGATGGCGGCGGCAAGATCGTCGTGCGCGACGGCAAATACGGACCTTACGTGAATTTCGGCAAGGTCAACGCCACCCTGCCCAAGGGCAGGGATCCACAGTCGGTGACCATCGAGGACGCGCTGGCGCTGATTGCCGAGAAGGAAGCCAAGGGCGGCGGCAAGAAACCTTTCCGCAAGGCAGCAGCGGCCAAGGCCCCGGCAACCAAGAAAGTGGCAGCCAAGAAGCCGGCCGCGAAGAAAAAAGGATAGGGCAGCGTGGCGCGCAAGATCACCGGCAGAACCCACGGCGATCCGCGCACCGCCGACACCAGGGCCAAGGTCAAGGACGACTACCGACCGTCGCGTGACGAAATCCTGCGCTACATCGCCGAAAATCCCGATCGCGCCGGCAAACGCGACATCGCAAAGGCGTTCGCGCTGCGCGGCGACGACCGCATCTGGCTGAAGGACATTTTGCGCGACTTGCAGGACGAAGGCGTCCTTACCAAGGAGCGCAAGGGGTTGGCCCGCATCGGCGCCCTGCCCCATGTCACGGTCCTCGATATTTTCGACCGTGATGCCGATGGCGTGCTCTTGGCGCGTCCTACCGAACACACGGCCAATGGACCGCCGCCCATCGTTTCCATCCGCCTGTCGCGCAGTGGCAGTGGACCGGCGCCCGGCATTGGCGACCGCGTGCTGGCCAAGACCTTTCCGGCCGACGACACGAACGTCGCCCTGGGCGGCCCCGCCTACACCGGGCGGGTGGTGAAGATTTTCGAAAAACGTACCGATGCTGTGCTCGGTGTCTTTCGCATCTTGCAGGACGGCACTTTCCGCATCGAACCGGTGGAACGGCGCCAGCCCGAACTGATCGTCGACAAGGAATTCCAGAACGGCGCCAAGAACGGCGACCTGGTCGAGGTCGAGCCCGCGCGGGCTTCTCGCTATGGGCTGCCGAGAGCCAAGGTGCTCAACGTGCTGGGTTCGCTGACCAGCGAAAAGGCGGTCTCGATGATCGCCATCCACGCGCATGACATTCCGCATATCTTCCCGGCCGACGTCATCGCCGAATCCGAAGCCGTAAAACCGGCCACGCTTGACCATCGCGAGGACTGGCGCGACCTGCCGCTGGTCACCATCGATCCGGCCGACGCCAAGGACCACGACGACGCCGTCTTCGCCACGCCGGATCTCGACGAGAAGAACCCAGGCGGCGTGGTCGCCACTGTCGCAATCGCCGACGTCGCCGCCTATGTGCGCTACGGCACGGCACTCGACCGCGAAGCGCTGAAGCGCGGCAATTCGGTGTATTTCCCGGATCGCGTCGTGCCGATGCTGCCCGAGCGCATCTCCAACGATCTCTGCTCGCTGCGCGAGGGCCAGGACCGGCCGGCATTGGCAGTGCGCATGGTTTTTTCGGCCGAGGGCCGCAAGCTCAGGCACTCCTTCCATCGCGTCATGATGAAGTCGGCGGCAAAGCTCGCCTACCAGCAGGCTCAGGCGGCGATCGACGGCGCGCCGGACGACAAGACAGGCCCGATCCTCAAAACCGTGCTGAAGCCACTGTGGGACGCCTATGCGATCCTGAAGCGCGGCCGCGATGGCCGCCAGCCGCTCGAACTCGACCTGCCGGAGCGCAAGATCGTGCTAAAGCCGGACGGCACCGTCGATCGCGTCATCGTGCCGGACCGGCTCGATGCCCACAAGCTCATCGAAGAATTCATGATCCAGGCCAATGTCGCGGCGGCCGAAACGCTCGAGGCGAAGAAACAGGAACTGGTCTATCGCGTCCATGACGCGCCATCGCTGGCCAAACAGGAATCGCTGCGCGAGTTCCTGCAGACATTGGGCCTGTCACTTGCGCGCGGCGCGCAGATGCAGCCAAGCCAGTTCAACGGCATTTTGGAGCGCGTGCGCGGCGCCGACAATGAAGGCCTGGTCAACGAAGTGGTTCTGCGCTCGCAGAGCCAAGCCGAATACTCGCCAAAGAACATCGGCCATTTCGGTCTCAACCTCCGCCGCTACGCCCATTTCACCTCACCGATCCGCCGCTATGCCGATTTGATCGTGCATCGCGGACTTATTGCCGCACTCGGATTGGGTTCGGGCGGGCTGACGCAGGACGAAGCGGCACGGCTCGAAGATGTCGCCGTGCTGATTTCCGGCACGGAACGCCGCGCAATGGCGGCCGAGCGGGACACGGTCGACCGTCTGATCGCCAGCTATCTCGCCGAACGCGTCGACGACCGGTTCGATGCCCGCATCTCCGGCGTCACCAAGTCAGGACTATTTGTCCAATTGCCGCAGTACGGCGCGGATGGCTTCATCCCGGTGTCAACTCTGGGCGGCGATTACTATATATACGATGAAACCGCTCGCTCCCTGTTCGGAGAACGCTCGGGCAAAGGTTATCAGCTCGCGGACCGTGTCGAGGTCCGACTCATTGAGGTGGCGCCGATGGCCGGGGCGATGCGCTTCGAGATGTTGACCGACCCGAAGCCTCTGCCGGGCTCCAAGCGGTCGTTTCACAAGGCCAAGGGCCGCGCCCGCGCGTCGCAATCGCGACCGGGTTCGCGCGGCAGGAGACGATGATGACAACAGCCATGGAAGAACAGGTTTTCGGCGGAGAACATCACTCGGGCCGGACCACGCGCCCGCTGTGGACGGCGATGAAGCGCGGCCTGCTCGGCCGCTGCCCGCATTGCGGCGAAGGCAAGCTGTTTCGCGCTTTCACCAAGACCGTCGACACATGCAGTGTCTGCGGCGAGGAATTGCATCACCACCGGGCCGACGACCTGCCCGCCTATCTCGTCATAGTCATCGTCGGCCATATCGTGCTGGGCGCCTTCATGGGCGTTGAGGCGACGTCGACGCTGTCCACATGGCAGCACATCGCCATCTGGGTGCCGCTGACCATCCTTTTGTCGGTTGCGCTGCTGCAGCCGATCAAGGGTGCCGTCATCGGACTGCAATGGGCCTTCTATATGCACGGCTTCGGCGGCGAGCACGACGTGATCGAGCCGCATCCCGAAGCCTAGGCCGCAGCCAAGAATGCTGCCTGGTGCAACATACCGACCGTGAAAGGCCACTTTCGCTTGCCAGAAGTTTCCGCTAGGTCCTGCGCATGGACGGTATGACCAAGGCGGAAGTCGACAGGATCGAGCGGAGCATGATCGCTCATAGCGACCGGCCAATCCGCCCGCGCGACGCGGCAACCCTCATCCTGCTCGACCGCAAGGACGATGATGTGCTGGTTCTGATGGGTCGCCGTCATGCCGGCCACGCCTTCATGCCGGGCAAGTTCGTCTTTCCCGGCGGCCGCACCGATCCGGCCGACAGCCGCATACCGGTCGTCGCCGCCTTGCACCCGGAGCAGGAAGCCAGGCTGATCGCCGGGCCAGGCCGCACAAGCGCCGCACGAGCCCGCGCCATCGCCCTGTCGGCCATCCGCGAAACCTATGAGGAAGCCGGGCTGCTGATCGGCCGTAAGGGTGCTTTCGCAACCCTCAGGCCCGATTGGCAAGGCTTTGCCGAACACGGCGTGCAACCCTCTCTCGACATGCTGCGCTTCGTTGCGCGCGCCATCACGCCGCCCAACCGGGTGCGCCGCTTCGACACCCGCTTCTTCAGCGCCTGGCGTGACGACGTCGCCGTCGAACTGCCCGGTGGCGGTCCCACCAACGAGCTCGAAGAGCTGGTCTGGCTGCCGCTCGCCAAGGCCAGGGAAGCCGACATACCCGACATCACCCAAATGATCCTGGACGAGCTGCAAAAGCGCCTCGCCCATGACCCGCTGTTGCGTCCGGGCGGTCCCGTGCCCTTCTACCGGCTTGTCCGCAACCGCTTCACCCGCGAACTTCTCTAGAGCAATTCCAGGAAAAGTGTGACGCGGTTTTCCGCCCGGAATTGCGTAAGATCAAACAGACAGAGTATTCAGAATCCCATGACGGTCGATACCCAACCACAGGGCGACGAACGCGTACACTGGCTGCCGATGGTGGCGGCGATCTCGTCGATCAGCGTCGTCGGCATCGCCATCGGCCTTGGCATGCCGCTGCTCAGCGTCATCCTCGAAACGCGCGGCCATTCGGCTTCGATGATCGGCCTCAACACCGCCGTTGCCGGCCTCGCCTCGATCGCCGGTGCGCCGCTGGCGACCCCGCTCGCCATGCGGTTCGGCGTTGCCTGGACCATGATCGCCATGATCGCCGCCGGCGCTCTGGCCTTTGTCGGCTTCCATTTCGCACCCGATTTCTGGATGTGGTTTCCACTGCGCATCGTGCTGCACATTGCGCTGACGGTGCTGTTCATCCTGTCCGAATTCTGGATCAGCACCTCGGCGCCGCCGCACCGACGCGGCCTTGTCCTCGGCATTTACGCCACTGTCCTGTCGCTCGGCTTTGCCGCCGGACCGTGGCTGTTCGCCCATCTCGGCAGTTCCGGTTTCAGGCCGTTCGGCGTTATCATCGCGTTGGTGACGCTGGCGGCCATACCCGTGCTGGCAGCACGCAACGAGAGCCCGTCGATCGCCTCGGATGGCGAAACCAGCAATTTTCTGCGCTACATCTGGCTCGTGCCGTCGGCGACCGCTGCCGTGCTGGTGTTCGGCGCGGTAGAAACCGGCGGCTTTGCGCTGTTCCCGATCTACGGCAGCCGAATCGGCTACTCCGAAGCCGATGCAGCACTTCTCCTGACCATGATCGGCCTCGGCAATGTGTTGTTGCAGATCCCGATCGGCATGATCAGCGACCGCGTCAGCGATCGCCGCTACCTGCTGATTGCCTGCGCCACGGTCGGTCTTATCGGCACCGTCTTCATGCCCTTCTTCGCCCAGAATTGGCATCTGATGGCCGCGCTTCTGTTCGTCTGGGGCGGCGTCGTCGCTGCCATGTACACGATCGGCCTCGCCCATCTCGGCTCGCAGCTTTCCGGCCATGAACTGGCGTCGGCCAACGCCGCCTTCGTGCTGTGCTACGGCGTCGGCATGGTGCTCGGCCCGCAGGCGATCGGCATCGGCATGGATGCGTTCGGCCCGTCCGGCTTCGGCTGGTCGCTCGGCCTGTTCTTCGCCGCCTATATCGCTTTGGTCGCCGTCAGGTTGGTTCGCAAGATCCTGCTGTAGCGCGACTGTGGCCAGCCATGCATTTGGCACGGCACGGAGACAGGCTGCTGACAGAACCGTGTCAGGAGCACAGGGCTAAAAAGGCGTCCCAAAACACTCGAGGACCCTTCCATGATCGACAGCGGCTTTGAAACCACATCGCTACGAATGACACTGCTTCTGCTCGTAACGTTCCAGGCTCCGGCCGCCGACGTCGACCGCATCATGGATGCCGTGGTGGCGATAGCGCCGCTGGCCATGGGCAAGTATGACCGCAATGCCTATCAGTCGGCGCACGGCATCGAACGCTACAGGCCGCTTGACGGTGCGGCCGCCGGCGCCGAAACCGAATTGAGGCGGCGGCCCGGCACGGTCGAGGTTTCCTTCGAACTGCCGGACGATCAGGCGCTGGCCGCTCGTGTCGTCGAGGCGATTTTCCAAGCACATTCCTATCAGGAACCGGTGATCCGCATTCAACCGATTCTCGCCAGCCGTTCCAAGGGGCTGGACGACCGCGCCAATCCGAATCGCTGGTGGAACACGACCGGAGACTGGAAGAAGGTTACTGCACCGGCGACAGAAACCGCATGATTTCCGTTCACCAGCAGGCTCAGGCGGATCGCACGAGGCTTGCCGGGCTTGACTTTCCGGGCGCGTTCTTTATGTGTCGCGCCAAGTTTCCCGCGTCCGGGTGTTTCCCCGTGCTCCAGCGGCCAAAACCCCACGAACAAACGGACTGATATCATGGCCAAAGCCGCAAACATCAAGATCAAGCTTCTGTCGACCGCCGACACCGGTTTCTTCTACGTGACCAGCAAGAACAGCCGCACGAAGACCGACAAGCTGTCGTTCCGCAAGTACGACCCGGTCGCCAAGAAGCACGTCGAATTCAAGGAAACCAAGATCAAGTAATCTGGGTTTCCCGCTGCAATGCCGAAACGCCGCCCATTGGGCTAATGCAGTTCACTTAAGTTGGGCTGGATGAGGATCTGGTAAGACCTATCGAACAGGATGGAGATTCGTTTCCATCCTGTTCGT
>NZ_JAMYSG010000031.1:0-86978 GCF_040321815.1 Mesorhizobium sp. M0239 | reverse complement strand
CGTTCCGTCTCTTGCCATCGTATAAGTGTATTCTAGACAGGTGACGATCTGTGGTTTTGAGGCATTGAGGCATTGAGGCATTGAGGCATTGAGGCATTGAGGCATTGAGGCATTGAGGCATTGAGGCAGATGGGGGCCATCTGGCGCTGGGTGCTACGTCAATTCTTCAATTCTTCAATTCTCCCATTCCTCAATTCTCCCATTCCAGTTCCCCAATTCGACCTGTCATCCCACCCGCGCACGCGCCTCCAGATAGCGACTGATCGCGGCATTGAGCTCGCCGCCGAGGATGAAGATCGCCGACACCATGTAGAGGAAGACCACGGCGATCATGATCGAGGCCAGGCCGGCATAGGTCGTCACGTAGGACGAGAAGTGGTCGAGATAGGTGGCGAAGATGGTCGAACCGATAAGCCATGCCGCCAGCGTGAAGACGATGCCCGGCACCAGCGAGACGAAGCGGCGCTTGCCCGCCGGCAGCCAGAAATGCACGGCAAACAATCCGCCGACGATGACCGCCGAAGCGATGACGTAACGCCACAGGGTGATGGTGCCCATATAGGGCTTGATCCAGTCGATATGGGCTTCGGCGAGCCGCGCCAGCAGCGGCGCGAACACCAGGAGCACGCTGATCGCCAGGAAACCGGCCGTGGCGATGAGAACGAAGATGATGCTCTGCACCCGGCGGTAGATGATGCCGCGCGTTTCCGAAACGCGATAGGCGCGGTTGAGCGACGTGCGCAGCGCCTCGATGCCGTTCGACGCAAAATAGGCCGCAAGCACCACACCATAGGTCAAAAGGTCGGTGCGTCTGACGGTCAGCACATTGAGCACTTCGCGCGCGATCGGCTTGGCGATCTGTTCGGGCCAGGTGTCGAAGACCAGATGCACGGCCGTGTCGGAGAACGCCTGCGCACCCAGGAAGCTCGCCAGCGTCGTCGCGAAGATCAGGAACGGGAACAGCGCCATCAGCGATGTGATCGCCAGATGGCTGGCCATGGCCCAGCCGTCATCGGTGTTGAAATGGCCAAGCGCGTCGTAGAGAACCCGCTTGAGGGCTACGATCTTCCGCAACAAGAACCGCGCCCTCCAATTGTCTCCACGCCGGGAATATGGGAAGGGATTGCGGCAAATGGCAACCCTTGGCGAAACCACGAACAGTCCGGCGCAGAAGGTGCGCTCGATTATCATCACCGGTGCGTCTTCGGGAATAGGCGCGTACTGCGCCCGCGCGTTGAAGGTGGAAGGCTGGCGGGTGTTCGCAACGGCGCGCAAGCCGCAGGACATCGCCGCACTCGAAGCCGACGGCATCGAGGCCTTCTATCTCGATTATTGCGAGCCGGACTCCATCGCCGCGCTGGTGACGGCGGTGCTCGACCGCACCGGCGGCCGGCTCGACGCCCTGTTCAACAACGGCGCCTATGCGCAGCCGGGCGCCGTCGAGGATCTGCCCGTTGCGGCGCTCAAGCAGCAGTTCGAGGCGAATTTCTTCGGCTGGCATGATTTGACCCGCCGACTGGTGCCGGTGATGCGCCGCCAGGGTCAGGGCCGCATCGTCCACTGCTCGTCGATCCTTGGCCTGGTGCCGGTGCGCTTCCGCGGCGCCTATTCCGCGTCGAAGCATGCACTGGAGGCCTTGATGCTCTGCCAGCGCCAGGAACTGGCCGGCAGCGGCGTCCACGTTTCGCTGATCGAGCCGGGGCCGGTGAAGTCGAAGATCGCCAGCAATGGCCTCATTTGGTTTCTCAGCAGCATCGACCACGAAAATTCCGTGCACCGCGTGGACTATGCGGCGCAACTCGAGCGGTTGCGGGCCGGCGGCAGCCAATCGGCCTTGAAGCCAGGGCCGGAAGTCGTTCATGCGGCGCTGCGCCATGCACTTCTGTCGCGGCGCCCGCGCCCGCACTATGTGGTAACAGTGCCGGCCAGGATCGGTGCGGTGCTCAAACGCATCCTGCCGGCATCGATGCTCTACCGCCTGATGGCCAAACGCGCCTGAACGCCAAACAACTGGAACGCAACAATGGCAACCGTCTTCAACATTCTCGCCATTCTGGTCATGGTCGCCGTTGCGGTCGTGCTTGTTCGTGGCCTCATCAACATGATGCGCGGCGGTTCCGGCGTCACCTCGAACAAGCTGATGCAGGCACGCGTCATGCTGCAGGCCGTGGCGCTGGTGCTGATCCTGCTTGCGGTGTATTTCACCCGCAAGTGAGGATATCGGCAGCCGGGGAGGCGAAATGGTCAAGCTCAACAAGATCTACACCCGCACCGGCGATGATGGCACCACGGGTCTCGGCACCGGCGAAAGGCGGCTGAAATCCGACCTGCGGGTAGACGCTTACGGCACCGTCGACGAGGCCAATGCCTGCATCGGCATCGCCCGGGTCCACACGGCCGCGACCCATCCCGCGATCGATGCCATGCTTTCCCGCATCCAGAACGATCTGTTCGATCTCGGCGCCGATCTCGCCGTGCCCGACGACGGCAAGCCACTCGGCTACGAGCCGCTTCGCATCGTCGCCGTGCAGACCGACCGGGTCGAGAAGGACATCGACCTTCTCAACAAGGAGCTTCAGCCGCTCAAATCCTTCGTGCTCAATGGCGGCACGCCGGCAGCGGCGGCACTTCACCTTGCCCGCACCGTGGCGCGGCGGGCCGAAAGGCTGATCGTGGCCCTTGCCCAGGACCCGAACGAGCACGTCAACCGCGACGGACTGAAATACATCAACCGCGTCTCGGATTTCCTGTTTGTCGCCGCCCGGGCGGTCAATGACAACGGAAACGCCGACGTGCTATGGGTTCCCGGCAAGAACCGCTGATTGTCGAAAGCGGAAGAGGGCCTGGGGCAATGTTCATCCCGCTTTACGACACCAACAGGCTGCGGCACATCCGCCTGCAATATGTGACCATCGGGCTGATCGTGGTCAATGCCCTGGTCTACCTTGCCACCGCGCTCGGCGGCGAGAGTTTCTCCAATGCCGCCGTGCTTGGTCTCGGCTTCATCCCGTCGGTCGTCCATGACACCGCCGAGCTCGATCCCCGTTTCATCGTCATCCCCGAAAGCCTGAGCTATCTCACCTATTCCTTCCTGCATGCAGACATCTTCCATCTCGGCGGCAACATGCTGTTCCTGTGGGTGTTCGGCGACAATGTCGAGGATGCGCTCGGCCACATCCGCTACCTCATCTTCTACCTGTTGTGCGCGATCGCCGGCGCCGCTTTCCAGGGCCTCGTCGCCTGGGATTCGCAAGTGCCGCTGATCGGTGCCTCCGGCGCCATCGCCGGGGTGGTCGTCGCCTATCTGATCCTTTATCCCAGGGTGAAGGTCTGGGTGCTGGCCTTTGCCCGCATCCCGCTGCGGATTCCGGCCTTCATCCCGCTCATCCTGTGGGTGCTGTTCCAGGTGGTGATGTTTGCCGCCGGTGGCGAGGATCAGATCTCCTGGGCCTGCCATATCGGCGGCATCATCGCCGGAGCTGTTCTTGTGCTTGTCTTGCGCAGCCGCGGCGTGCCGCTGTTTGCCGGCGCCGACGAGGACGTCGCGCCCACCGCTCCCGACCAACCGCCGGTTGCCACGGAACCGCTGATCCCCGACCCGCCCGCCGCGACACCGCGCTGGGGGCGAGGAAACGCTTCCAGTTCGGACTGAACCGATTTGAGCGGCTTGCAGCGTATTGACGTGCAGGGTTGCCGCAACTACGGAAACGTCACCGCCGCAACCTAAGGCGGGCAAAGACCAGAATTTCCATCCGGCCAGAATTCCATCCGGCCAAAATTCAGTCAGGAATGTCGGCTTTCGACAACTCAGAAAGGGCGCAGGCTGTTATAGCGCGCCCAACTAGCGTGAAGAGGTGACAGGCAAATGAAGATCCTTGTACCCGTGAAGCGGGTTGTGGATGCGAACGTCAAGGTTCGCGTGAAGGCTGATGGTTCGGCGGTGGAGCTCGCCAACGTCAAGATGGCGATGAACCCGTTTGACGAAATCGCGGTGGAAGAAGCAATCCGGCTGAAGGAAGCCGGCAAGGCGGAAGAAATCATCGTCGTCTCGATCGGCCCGCAGCAGGCGCAGGAAACACTGCGCACCGCGCTCGCCATGGGCGCCGACCGCGCCATTCTGGTCAAGACCGATGAACAAACCGAGCCGCTCGGCGTCGCCAAGGTGCTGAAGGGCGTCGTCGACGCCGAGCAGCCCGGCCTCGTCATTCTCGGCAAGCAGGCGATCGACGACGACTCGAACCAGACCGGCCAGATGCTGGCGGCACTGCTTGGCTGGGCGCAGGGCACCTTCGCTTCCAAGATCGTGCTCGACGGCGACAAGGCCAAGGTGACGCGCGAAGTCGATGGCGGCCTGCAGACCGTGGAACTGAAGATGCCGGTGATCGTCACCGCCGACCTTCGCCTCAACCAGCCGCGCTATGCCTCCTTGCCCAACATCATGAAGGCCAAGAAGAAGCAGCTCGACGAAAAGACCCCAGCCGACTACGGCGCCGACGTCAAGCCGCGGCTGAAGGTCATCAAGACCGAGGAGCCGAGTGGCCGCAAGGCAGGCGTCAAGGTCAAGAGCGTCGCTGAGCTGGTCGACAAGCTCAAGAACGAAGCCGGCGTGCTGTAAGCGATCGGGAAAGGAACAAGAAAAATGGCTATTCTCCTCATCGCAGAACACGACAACGCAACGCTTTCCGACCAGACCGCCAAGGCGCTGTCGGCCGCCCTGCAGATCGGCTCGGACGTGCATGTGCTGGTTGCCGGCAAGGGCGCCAAGCCGGCAGCGGACGCTGCCGCCAAGCTCAAGGGCGTGAGCAAGGTGCTGCTGGCCGAAGCCGACGAACTCGCCGAGCGCCTCGCCGAGCCGACGGCAGCACTGGTTGTGTCGCTGGCGGGCGCTTACGACACCATCATCGCGCCGGCGACCTCGTCGGGCAAGAATGTCGCGCCGCGCGTGGCTGCGCTCCTCGATGTCGCGCAGGTGTCCGAGATCATCGAAGTCGTATCGGCCGACACCTTCAAGCGCCCGATCTATGCCGGCAACGCTATCCAGACGGTGCAGTCGAGCGACGCCAAGAAGGTGATCACGGTTCGCACAGCCTCGTTCCAGGCAGCCCCCGAGGGCGGCTCGGCGGCGGTCGAGACCGTCAAGGCCGCGGCCAATCCCGGCCTCTCCACCTTCGTCGAGAACAAGCTTTCCGAGACCGACCGTCCGGAGCTGACCTCGGCCAAGATCATCATCTCGGGTGGTCGTGCGCTGGGTTCGGCGGAGAAGTTCCAGGAGGTCATCCTGCCGGTCGCCGACAAGCTCGGTGCAGCCGTCGGCGCCTCCCGCGCCGCGGTCGATGCCGGCTATGCGCCGAACGACTGGCAGGTCGGCCAGACCGGCAAGGTGGTTGCCCCCGATCTTTACATCGCGGTCGGCATCTCCGGCGCCATCCAGCATCTCGCCGGCATGAAGGATTCGAAGGTCATCGTCGCCATCAACAAGGACGAGGAGGCGCCGATTTTCCAGGTTGCCGACTACGGCCTCGTCGGCGATCTCTTCGTCATTCTGCCGGAGCTGCAAAAGGCGCTTTGACGCTTTCTGCCAAAGGTATTAAATGGTGAGGGTGGGGTAGACGAAGTCGCCCCGCCCTTTTAGTTTGCACCGCACAAAAAGCAGGCCGCAAAGGCGAAAAGCAATCCAGCAAAAGTGCGCAGCGGTTTTCCCGGGAAAAGCGCGTAGCGCTTTCCCTAGGGAATTGCGGTAAAATAAAAAGGTGGAGCGCTTTCGCAGTTCAAGCGGAAGGGCTCAGGACGGGATCGGTGTAATGAGCAAGATCGAGACGATCGGCATCATCGGCGCGGGCCAGATGGGCGGCGGCATCGCCCATGTCTCCGCGCTTTCGGGCTACAAGGTGCTGATCTATGATATTTCGCCCGACCGCATCGAGAAAGGCATCGCCACAATCAGCGGCAACATGGCCCGCCAGGTGGGGTCCGGCAAGCTCGACGAGAAGGTGCGCAACGACGCGATGGGCCGCATTTCGGCCGCGCCCGCGATGGCCGATCTTGCCGGCGCGGATCTGGTGATCGAAGCGGCGACCGAGGACGAGACGGTCAAGCGCAAGATCTACGCCCAGCTCTGTCCGCAGCTCAATCCCGAAGCCATCCTGGCGACCAACACCTCGTCGATCTCGATCACGCGGCTTGCCGCGCAGACCGACCGGCCGGAGCGGTTCATCGGCATACATTTCATGAACCCGGTGCCGCTGATGAAGCTGGTCGAACTGGTGCGCGGCATCGCCACCGAGGACCAGACCTTCGAGGCGGCAAAGACCTATGTGAAGCAACTCGACAAGACGATTACGGTCTCGGAGGATTTTCCGGCCTTCATCGTCAACCGCATCCTGCTGCCGATGATCAACGAGGCGATCTACACCCTCTATGAGGGTGTCGGCTCGGTCGACGCCATCGACACCGCCATGCGGCTCGGCGCCAACCATCCGATGGGGCCGCTGCAGCTGGCCGATTTCATCGGGCTCGATACCTGCCTGTCGATCATGCAGGTGCTGCATGACGGCCTGTCGGACTCGAAGTACCGTCCTTGCCCGCTGCTGGTGAAATATGTCGAGGCCGGCTGGCTCGGCCGCAAAACCGGGCGCGGTTTTTACGATTATCGCGGCGAGCATCCCGTTCCGACGCGCTGAGCGCATCGTCGGCGCAAATCAGGGGCAAGCCTTTCGGCGGTGACAGGCTCGATCAGGAGGCCGCGGCCAGCGGCTCTGTCCGGCCATCCACGATCCGTGCGTCGGGCGCCACGGAGACACAGCCACGGCCGGCCGCCTTGGCCGCATAGCAGGCCGCATCGGCTCTCGCGATGATCTCGTCGACCTCGCCGCAATTGGCATTGATCGCAGCCAATCCGATGCTGGCGCCGATCACGTGAGGACGGCCGTCCCAGGTGAAATCCAGGCCGCCGATCGCATCGATGATGGAGCGCGCCGCGATCTTGGCGCCGGCTGCTGAACCCGATTTCAGAATGACCGCGAATTCGTCGCCGCCGAGGCGAGCGACGATATCGTCTGGACCAAGCACGCCGCGAATCGCCACGGCAACCCGCTTCAGCAGCGCGTCTCCCGCCGCGTGGCCGCCCGTGTCGTTGACCAGTTTGAAGTGGTCGAGATCGATGAACATGAACTGATGTCCGCTGGCTCCGGCCGACTTTGTCGTGTCGCCGGTCGACTTTGTCGTGTCGGCGGTGCCGTCCTTGCGCGCCTGGCCGACTAGGCCCTCCATGGCGCGGATGAAGCTCGAGCGATTGGCAAGGCCGGTCAGCGCATCGTGTGCCGCGGCGTGCGCCAGTTGGCGCTGCAGCGCGCGCGCATCGGTAAAGTCCTGGAAGACGATGACCAGCCCGCAGAATTCGTTCCGTTCGTTGATGATCGGCGACACGACCTGACGGATGCTGCAGCGCGTGTCGTCGCGCCGGATAAGGACGGCGCGGCTGTTCTGGTCGGCCGGCGCCTGAACGCCAACCACGGGCCGGGTCACGCCAATCCTGTGCCCCGTCTCCTCGTCGACCGCCCAGTAGACATGGCCAAGCACCTTGCCGAGGGCCTCGCCGCCGGCAATCCCGGTCAGCTTTTCGGCGACCGGGTTCATGAAGGTGATGCGGTTTGCGGCATCGGTGCAGATGACGGCATCGCCGATCGATTGCAGCGTCACCCTCAGCCGCTCCTTTTCATCGGCAAGCATTGCCGCCGACACAGTGAGGCGCTCTTCGGCCTCCTTGCGACGGGTGATGTCGGTCAGGCTGCCAATGGCCCTGATCAGCCGTCCATCCTCGTCGCGTTCGATAGCCTTGCCGCGGTCGAGTATCCACATCCAGTGGCCATCCTTGTGGCGCATCCTGAATTCGGCCTCAAAGAACGGTGTCTTGCCCTCGAGATGAGCGCGATCCGCTTCGGCGACAGTCTCGCGATCGTCGGGATGAATCATCGTCAGCCAGCTGTCGGTGTCGCCATCGAGCTCGCCATCCGCATAGCCCAGCATCTTGACCCAGGTCGAGGAATAGGTCGTGCCGCCCTTGCGCATGTCGAGGTCCCAGACGCCTTGGCCGGCACCAGCCAGAGCAAAATTCCAACGCGTTTCCGCTTCGGCAATGCGCGCCTCGGCCTGCTTGCGCGCGTCGATGTTCTCGATTTGCGAGACGAGATAGAGCGGACGGCCGCTGTTTTCATCGCGAATGACCGAGCCGGCAAGATGGGCCCAGACGGGCGTTCCGTCCTTCCTGAGATAACGCTTCTCGAAGTGGAAGGAATTGACCGTGCCCGCCTTCAGATCGTCCATCGTCTCCCGCCCGATCTGCAGATCGTCGGGATGCGTGATCTGGAAGAAAGTCAGCGCCTCGATCTCTTCGCTTGTGTAGCCAAGCATGGCGGCGAAGGCCGGATTGGTCTGGCGGATGCGACCGTCGAGACCGACAACCACGATGCCGATCGCCGAATCCTCCATGGCGCGGCGGAAGCGCAGTTCGCTCTCGGCGATCTGTTGGCGATCCCTGCTGATCCTGCGGGCGGACAGAGCAGCGAGGAACAGCGCGCCCGCCGCCACCGCCACCGCGATCCGCAGGCAGAGCTTCAGCGCTTCGGTGCCGAGGTCCAGGCGCGAAAGCAGGATCGAGGTCGCCAGCACGCCCAGGCCGGCGACGAGCAACGCCAACCCTGCATGCCCAAGAGATTCTCGGCTGGTCAATCCTCGCCACATCACGATACGTGCCACCCCCGTGCGCAAACGCATGTTCTCGCATCAACCTTGGCGGATCGATTTTAAGGAAAGGTTGCGTCCGGCATGCCGGCGTGGTCGCTAACCGGCAAACAATTGCCGGCATGATTAAGGATCGGTGCATGGGTCCGCGATCGTTACGAAACGCTACCAGCGTATGAGGAACCGTCCGCCGAGCGCACCGAGCAATGCGAGCGCTGCGATCGCTATCGTGTACCAGGGGGCGACGAAAAGCGGCGAGTCGTCGAAGCAATGCGCGGCATAGAAGGTTGCCGCCAGCCCGCCGGCGAGCAGACCCGCCACCGCACCGGCAAGCACCGGCCGTGTCGGCGCGCCATAGCGCAGCATCCACAGGAAGACGGCAAGCGGGCCAATACCGATCAGCGGGATGAAGCCCATGCAGAGCATCATGTTGTTGCCGACCATCCGTGTACCCCACAGCGCCTCCGGCACCATGAAAAGCTCCAGAAGCACCGCCACGGCTACCAGCACTGGCGCCGCGGCCATCCAGGCCATTGCCCGGCCCGTCGAGGCGCCCGGCGTCGACAAGGCGCGGATCAGGGCGAAGGCGCTGACGGCAAGCACGATGGTGAAGACGAATTTGGAGAGGAAGCGCATCGTGTGCGCGGCCGCCATGAAGTCTGGGCGCGGGCCGATGGTCAGCAGGAAAACGATGGCCGCGATCACCGCCCCCGCACCGGCGGCCAGCCACCAGGCCGATTGCAGCGGCATCGCCTTGCTGCTTGCATCGGCGTCCAGCGCCCTGATGAGATCGTCCGTCCTCATGTCATTCCCGCCCGAACCGCCCCTGCCCGAATCGCTTGGCTATCGCGGCAAGTCCGCGATGCAGCGACACACGCACCGCCGTCTCGCTGATGCCGAACTTCGCCGCCGTCTCACCGATGGACCGCCCTTCCACCGACACGGCCGAGACCACGGAGCGCTGTGCCGGCGACAGGCTGTCCAATGCCCGGTTGATGTCTCGCTCGCTGACGGTCTCGGTTTCCGGCTCGGCGAACGTCTCGGCGATATCGTCGACATCGATCTCGATGCGCCGTCCGCGCCGCCGGAACGCATCGATCAGCTTGAAGCGGGCGATCGCGTAGATCCACGGCAACACCGGCGCATCCTGGCGCCAAGTATGTCGTTTTACATGAATGGCCAGCAAGGTTTCCTGCACGACATCCTCGGGATCGACCCCGCCCTGCACGATCTTGCGCCTGGCAAAACCGCGAACCAGCGCGGCAATCCGGTGCAGAAAGTCGGCGTAAGCCCTTTCATCTCCTGCGATCGCGGCCCGCATCAGCCGGGAAAGTTCGGCCTCGTCCTTGCCGCTCACAAGAGTTCACTCCCCCGAATTTCGCGTCTCGGCGCTGATTTGTTACGTGGCCGGCGAAATAATGTCCAAGCCAAACTGCCGGCAAATCACGAAAGTTTGCGGCATTGCCGAGCCGTGAGCATCACGCGGAATTGTCCGTTCGGTACCGACCTTTGCACTTCAGCGGCCGATTGAAGCAGATCACCAATGTTGACTAAGGCTGTCAGGTATCGGTAGGTGAGCCGGTGCCAACCGAACTTTAGGACAATGACATGAAATACGCTCTTTCCACTCTCGCCGGCGCCACCGCGCTGGCAATCATGCTGATCGCCAGCCCGTCGATGGCGGAAGATGATGGCATCATTGTCTACAACGCCCAGCACGAAAGCCTGACCAAGGCGTGGGCCGAAGGCTTCACCAAGGAGACCGGCATCAAGGTCACCGTGCGCAATGGCGGCGACAGCGACTTCTCCAACCAGATCGTCGCTGAGGGCACTGCTTCGCCGGCCGACGTGTTCCTGACGGAAAACTCGCCGGCCATGGTGCTGGTCGAGACGGCCGGCCTGTTCGCGCCGGTCGACGCCGACACGTTGGCACAGGTTCCCCAGGACTATCAGCCGGCCAGCGGCAAATGGGTCGGCGTCGCAGCGCGCAGCACGGTCTTTGCCTATAACAAGACCAAGCTGACCGCCGACCAGTTGCCCAAGTCGATGCTTGACCTCGCCGATCCGAGCTGGAAGGGCCGTTGGGCCGCCTCCCCGTCAGGCGCCGATTTCCAGGCCATCGTCAGTGCCCTGTTCCAGCTCAAGGGCGAAGCCGCTACCGCCGACTGGCTGAAGGCGATGAAAACCAACTTCACCGCCTATAAGGGCAACAGCACGGTGATGAAGGCGGTCAATGCCGGCGAGATCGAAGGCGGCGTGATCTATCACTATTACTACTTCGGCGATCAGGCCAAGACCGGCGAAAACAGCGGGAATGTCGAGCTGCACTATTTCAAGAACCAGGATCCGGGCGCGTTCGTCTCGATCTCCGGCGGCGGTGTGCTGGCCTCGAGCAAGCATCCGAAGGAAGCCCAGGCCTTCCTGAAATGGCTGACAGGCAAGGGCGGCCAGGACGTGCTGAAGACCGGCGATTCCTTCGAATACCCGGTCGGCAAGGGTGCGGAGTCCAACCCGAAGCTGGTGCCGCTCGTCGATCTGCAGGCACCAAAGGTCGACGCCACGACGCTGAACTCCAAGAAGGTCACCGACCTGATGACGGCAGCCGGCTTGCTTTAGTTGCCATTCGTCCTAAAAGGACACCCGACCACGCTCCCGCGGGAATTCGCCTTCCGCGGGAGTGATTTTGTTTTTCGAGATGACATTCGTCGATGACGACACGCTGTGTTCCCGACCGTGATCGCGGTCTTTCAATTGCTGCCGCTGGACGGCAGCGGCACGGCGTCTGACCTGATGCAGTCCGCGGTTGATCTCGCGCGCTCGGGCCTGCCTTCGGGCACAGGCCGAAGGGCCCGGCGCCGAGCCCCGCTTTGGCTGGTCATTGCCGCCATCTTCGTTGCGCTGCTGGCGCTGGTGCCGCTCGCCTTCATCATCTGGATCGCGGTGCAGACCGGCTGGGAAACCGTCTCGGCGCTGGTCTTCCGGCCGCGTGTCGGCGAGCTTCTGGTCAACACTGTCCTGCTGGTCGCGCTCTCCGTGCCGATCACCATCGTGCTGTCGGTTGCGCTGGCCTGGCTGACCGAGCGCAGCGACCTGCCGGGCGCCCGGCTCTGGGCCTGGCTCTGCGTGGCGCCGCTTGCCATCCCGGCTTTCGTGCACAGCTATGCCTGGGTCACCATGGTGCCGGGACTGCACGGCCTGTGGGCCGGCGTGCTGGTTTCCTTGATCGCCTATTTCCCGTTCCTGTATCTGCCGGTGTCGGCGGCATTGCGCCGTCTCGATCCCGCCCTCGAGGACGCTGCCGCCGCACTCGGCCTTGGACCCCGGCGCGTGTTCTGGCGGGTCGTGCTGCCGCAATTGCGGCTCGCCATCTGCGGCGGCTCGCTGCTGGTCGGCCTGCATCTGCTGGCCGAGTACGGCCTCTATGTCTTCATCCGCTTCGACACCTTCACCACGGCGATCGTCGACCAGTTCCAGTCGACCTTCAACGGACCGGCCGCCAACATGCTGGCCGGCGTGCTGGTCAGTTGCTGCTTCGTGCTGCTCGGCCTCGAAGTGCTGGTGCGCGGCGAGGAGCGCTATGCCCGCGTCGGCTCAGGTGCGGCGCGCCATCAGCAACGCACGAGCCTCGGACGCGCCACCATCCCGAGCCTGCTCTTGCTTGTCGTCACCACGCTTTTGGCGCTCGGCGTGCCGTTCGTCACCATCGGTGGCTGGCTTGCCGCCGGCGGCGCCGCTGTCTGGCGCTTGGACGAAATCGGCCTGGCGCTTGGCCAGACGCTGTTCCTGGCGCTCGCCGGCGCCTTGCTGGCCACCGTCGCCGCCATGCCGATGGCCTGGATCTCGATCCGCGCGCCGGGGCCGTTGCAGCGTCTGCTGGAGGGCTGCAACTATATTGTCGGCTCGTTGCCAGGGGTTGTCATTGCGCTGGCGCTGGTCACCATCACGGTGCGCATCGCGCTGCCGCTCTACCAGACCCTGTTCACCATCCTGGTGGCCTATGCGCTGATGTTCCTGCCGCGCGCGCTGGTCAGCCTGCGGGCGTCGATCGCGCAGGCGCCGGTCGAGCTCGAACGCGCCGCTTCCAGCCTCGGCCGGCCGCCGCTGCAGGCGCTGTGGTCGACGACGATCCGCCTGTCGGCGCCGGGTGCCGCGGCCGGGATGGCGCTGGTGGCGCTCGGCATCATGAACGAACTGACCGCCACCCAGATGCTGGCGCCCAACGGCACCCGCACGCTGGCGATGGCGTTCTGGTCCTACAGTGGTGAGATTGATTATGCCTCGGCGGCACCTTACGCCTTCATCATGGTGGCGATGTCGCTGCCCTTGACCTGGCTGCTCTATGTCCAGTCGAAACGGATGGCCGGACGATGAGCTTTCTCGAAATCAGCGGCCTGCACAAGCACTACGGTCCGGTGGCCGCTCTTGCCGGCGTCGACCTGAGCGTCGCCAGTGGTAGCCGCACGGCGATTGTCGGTCCGTCCGGCTGCGGCAAGACGACCTTGCTGCGGCTGATCGCCGGCTTCGAGGCCCCGGACCAGGGCCGCATCACGCTCGATGGCGAGGTGCTGGCCAATGGCGGCGCGGCGGTACCAGCGCATCGCCGCGGCATCGGCGTGGTGGCGCAGGACGGCGCCCTGTTCCCGCATCTGACCATTGCCGACAATATCGGCTTCGGCATGGCCCGAGGCGAGGACAAGCGCGCTGAGCGCATCGTCGAGCTCGCCTATATCGTCGGGCTCGACAAGGCGATCCTCAAACGCCGCCCGCACGAACTCTCCGGCGGCCAGCAGCAGCGTGTGGCATTGGCCCGCGCCATGGCGATGAAGCCCAGGCTGATGCTTCTGGACGAGCCGTTCTCGGCGCTCGATACCGGCCTGCGCGCCTCGATGCGCAAGGCGGTAGCCGAGCTGCTGGAAGCCGCCGGCATCACCACCATCCTGGTGACGCACGACCAGGCCGAGGCGCTGTCCTTCGCCAGCCAGGTCGCGGTGATGCGCGACGGCAAGTTCTCGCAAATCGGCACGCCGCGCGAGCTCTATCTCAAGCCGAAGGACAGGATGATCGCCGAATTCCTGGGCGACGCCATCATCCTGCCGGCCAAGATATCGAATGGCTTCGCCAACTCGCCGCTCGGCCGCATCGCGGTCGACACCAATGACAGCCGCGACATCGCCCGCATCATGCTTCGCCCGGAGCAGATCGCGCTGAAGAGAACGTCGCGCGAGGGCATGTCCGGCACCTCGGACATGCTGTTCGGCGAAGTGACGGAATCGGAATTCGCCGGCTCGATGTGCACGGTCGCGGTGCGGCTCTTGAACAATGCCGATCCGCCCGATGCGGCAGCGATCGGCAACACGCCGCTGGTCCTGCGCAAACCGGGCATGGACGCGCCGGCGGTCGGCGAGATCGTCCGACTGACCGTATCGGGAAAGGCGCATGTCTTCGCCTGAACGCCGTATGCGGTTAACCGACGCGCTTTCCTGCCTGATCGAACCAGTGCAGCTTTTCTGCCTTGGCAACCACGCGCAATTGGTTGCCAACCGTGGCGGTGGCGCGACCCGCGACACGCACGACGATGCGGTTGCCGCCTGCCGCACAGTGAAGGAAACTTTCGGCGCCTACCGGTTCGACTGCCTCGACCAGCGCCGGCAGGACGAGCGCGCCGGACGGCGCCTCCGCATTGAAGGTGACGTCGGCATCCTCGGGCCGAAAACCGAGGGTCGCAGCTCTTGCCTCCCGAGGCGCGAAAGCGATCGCCGTGCCGTCTGCGAGCACCGCGCCCGAGGCGCCTTCGGTCAGTGCCAGGAGATTCATCGGCGGCGCGCCGATGAAGGAAGCGACGAAGGTCGAGGCCGGTCTTTCGTAGACGTCGAGCGGCGCCCCCATTTGCTCGACCAGTCCGGCATTCATGACGACGAGAATGTCGGCCAACGTCATCGCCTCGAGCTGGTCATGCGTGACATAGACCGACGTGACGCCAAGCGAGCGTTGCAGGTTCTTTATCTCGACCCGCATCTGGCCACGCAATTTGGCATCGAGATTGGAGAGCGGCTCGTCGAACAGGAAAACCCTCGGGTTGCGCACAATGGCACGACCCATGGCGACACGCTGGCGCTGGCCGCCGGAAAGCTCCCGCGGGCGGCGGTCGAGCAGCGCCGAAAGTTCCAGTATTTTCGCCGTCGCGCGAACCCGGCTGTCGATCTCGTCCTTCGGCGTGCCGCGGTTGCGCAGCCCATAGGCCATGTTGTCGTAGACTTTCATATGCGGATAGAGCGCGTAGTTCTGGAACACCATGGCGATGTCACGCTCGGTTGGACCAATTGAGTTTACGATCTTGCCATCGATCGCAACTGTTCCCGAGGAGATGGTTTCGAGCCCGGCGATCATTCTGAGCAGCGTGGACTTGCCGCAGCCCGATGGGCCGACCAGCACGCAAAGCTCCTTGTCGGGAACTGCGATTGAAACGCCCTTCACGGCCTCGAAACCGCTGGGGTAGACCTTCTTCACATCCTTCAGATCGACGGTCGCCATCAGCTTCTCACTTTTCGGAATCGACCAGGCCGCGAACGAACCAGCGTTGCATCAGCACCACGACCAGGATCGGCGGCACGATGGCCAGCATCGCTGTGACCATGACCAGGTTCCATTGCGTATCGGCATCGGCGAAGGAGACCATCTTTCTGAGCGCGATGACGATCGTGTTCATGTTGCTGCTGTTGGTGACGAGCAACGGCCATAGATACTGCGTCCAGCCATAAATGAAGAGGATGACGAACAGCGCCGCGATATTTGTCCGCGACAACGGCAACAGGATATCGAAGAAGAAGCGCCACGGCCCCGCACCGTCGACACGCGCCGCCTCCACCAGCTCACCTGGAATGGTCATGAAAAACTGTCGAAACAGCAATGTGGCGGTGGCCGAGGCGATCAGCGGGATGATCAAGCCGGCATAGGTGTCGATCATGCCGAGATCGACCATCACCTTGTAGGTCGGCAGGATGCGCACCTCAACGGGAAGCATCAGGGTGATGAAGATCAGCCAGAAGAAGACCATCCGCAGCGGAAAACGGAAGAACACGATCGCATAGGCCGACAGGATCGAGATGAAAATCTTCCCCACCGCGATGCCGAGCGCCATGACCGTGGTGTTGAGCAGCAATCGACCGACGCTGACGCCGCCGATGCGACCGACACCGCCGAACAGCGCCTCGGTGTAATTGTTCCAGAACTGATCGCCGGGCAGGAGCGGCAACGGCGGCCTGAGGATCGTTTGCAGCGTCTGCGTCGAGGCAACGAACGTGTAGTAGATCGGGAAGGCAACGATCAATATGCCGAGGATCAGCACGACGTGGGCGATGACGGTGCGGAGCGGTGACTGGCCGATCATCGCTCGCCCTCAGCCGTAATGGACTTTGCGTTCCACATAGCGGAACTGGATGGCCGTGAGCGAGATGACGATGACCATCAGGATGACCGACTGCGCCGCCGAGTCACCGAGGATCAGATTGACGAAGCCGTCATTGTATACCTTGTAGACCAGCGTCTCAGTCGTCTTGCCCGGACCGCCTCCGGTGACGGCATGGACGATGCCGAACGTGTCGAACAGGGCATAGACGGTGTTGACGACCAGCAGGAAGAAGGTCGTCGGCGCAAGCAGCGGGAAGACGATGGTCCAGAATCGCTTGGTCTCGCCGGCGCCGTCCATGGCCGCCGCCTCGATCAAGGCTTTCGGCACCGCCTGCAGGCCGGCGACGAAGAACAGGAAATTGTAGCTGATCTGCTTCCAGGCAGCGGCGGACACCAGCAGGATCATGGCGTGGGTGCCGTTGAGCAGTGGATCCCAGGCGATGCCGAAACTCCTCAGCGTGTAGGCCAGCGACCCGATCGACGGGTTGAAGAGGAACAGCCACAACATACCGGCGATCGCCGGCGCCACCGCGTAGGGCCAGATCAAGAGCGTGCGGTAGAGACCTTTGCCGCGCACCACCTTCTCTGCCATGACCGCGAGCAGGAGCGCCACGCACATGGCGACGATAGCGGTCGCAAGGGAAAACACCACCGTGACCTTGATCGAGTTCAGGTAGGCCGGATCGGCAAGCACTTTCCTGAAATTGGCGAACCAGACGAACTTGGTCCTCAGTCCGAACGGGTCCTGCCTGAGCATGGATTGGTAGAACGCCTGACCGGCCGGCCAGTAGAAAAAAACGAGCGTGATGGCCAGTTGCGGCGCCACCAGCAGGTAGGGAAGGATCTTGTTGGGAAACACGACGCGAGGGGTCATGGAGCCACTCCGAGGTGATGAGGCGGGCGGCACGATGCGGCACCCCTCTTCGCCAAGATGGCTTTGAAGAGCGTTTCGGCGTTGGCATCATCGACCATTGGCGAAATCGCAAGGGACGGCAAAACTCCCCTCGCCGAGGGGAGATGCCTGGCAGGACAGATGGGCGCGCCGTAGAGCAAAGGACCTGCGCTCGCTCTAATTCCCCAGCGCTTCCTTGATCGCGGCGTTGCCACGCGTAACCGCATTGTCGAGCGCCTGCTGGGCGGTTTGCTGGCCGGCGAGCATCTTCTCGAACTCCTCGTTCTGGATATCGCGCACCTGCGGCAGGTTCGGCAGACGTACGCCCTTGGAATTGTCGGTCGGTGCCTTACCCGTCATCTGCAGGATCGGGGTCTCGCGACCGACGTTCTTGTCATAGAAACCGGACTTCTTGGTCGCTTCATAAGCCGCCAGCGTCACCGGCAGATAACCCGACTTCTGGTGCAGGTATTCTTGCACCTCGGTCTTCGACAGGTAGGCGAAGAAGGCCGCGACGCCCTTGTATTCCTCGTCGGATTTATCAGCGAAAACCCACAGGCTGGCGCCACCCGGCGTCGTGTTCTGCGGCGCGCCCTTGGCGTCGCTGTCATAGGGCAATTGGCCGATGCCGTAATTCATGCCGGACTTGACGATATCGCCAAGGCCGCCGGAGGATTCGGTCATGATCCCGCATTCGCCAGCGAGGAAGATCTGCTTGGCTTCGGAGGTGCGGCCGCCATATTTGAAGGTGCCGTCCTTGGCGAGGTCTGCGAGCGCTTGGAAATGGTTGACGAAAATCGGCGCATTGATCTTGAGCTCGACATCGCCGCCGGCCAGACCGTTCTGCTGGGTGGCCCATGACACGTCATTCCAGGCCGCGAAATTCTCCAGATGGATCCAGGTCAGCCAGGTCGAGGTGTAGCCGCAGGCGGCTGCGCCGCTCGCCTTGATCTTCTTGGCATCTTCCCACACCTCATTCCAGGTCTTGGGTGGGCTGTCGACGTCGAGACCAGCCTTCTTGAAGATATCCTTGTTGTAATAAAGGATCGGCGAGGAGGAGTTGTAGGGGAAGGAGAGCATGGTGCCGTCCGGCTTCGAATAATAGCCGACTATGCCTGGCAGATACTGGCTCTTGTCGAAGGTCATTCCAGCGCTGGTCAACACATCGGCTGCCGGCTTGATTGCGCCTTCGGCTGCCATCATCACGCCGGTGCCGACATCGAACACCTGCATGATATCGGGCGCCTGGCCCGCGCGGTAGGCGGCGATGCCGGCATTCAGCGTCTCGGGATACGTGCCTTTGAACACCGGAACGAGTTCATAGTCGCTCTGGCTGGCATTGAAATCTTTGGAGATCTTGTCGACAACTTCGGCATTGGCGCCAGTCATGGCGTGCCACCAACTGATCTGCGTGACAGCAAAAGCGGAGGTTGAGGAAAGCAGCATAAAGGTGGCGGCAACACCGGCCGCGAAGCCGAAGGACTTCATGTTTCATCTCCCGTTTGTCATTGGCGAAAGGGGCACTCCCGCAAAGGCAATATGTGTCGCTCGTGACAATCAGACAACGGTTTTGTTGCAGATCGACGAACTTCACCCTTTACCTCACGCCACCCTCGCCTCCGCTTGGAGACATGGAAAGCCACACGGTTAGCCGGCTTAGCGCGACGACAAGCGCGCCAGGAACTACCATCGGAACTGCCAAGCTGGCTTCGGCGTGTCAGCCCTGATTGCAGCCGCCGCAACCCGAAGAGACACGCCAAGGTTGCAGGCGACTTTATCGATCCCTCAACGGCAACGCGCTACTCAATCCTGCTGCCCTGTTTATTTCCAAAGATCAGGTGAAATAAAATGCTGACGGTCTACAATTGTATCGTCAACGAACACGATCTGAGACTGGTCGCACTTGCCGCGCTGATCTGCGGAATTTCCTGTTTCTCTGCCGTCAACCTGCTTCATCACATAAGCCGCTCCACCGATCGGAACCGGCTTGCCTGGCTGATGATCGCGGCCACTTCGACCGGCTTCGGCATCTGGGCAACGCACTTCATCGCCATGCTCGCATTCACACCGGGCATACCCAGTGCTTACGATCCCGCACTCTCCGTGCTTTCGCTCGCTGCTTCGGTCACTCTGACGGCAGCCGGCATGTGGATCGCCACCTTGCGGAATGAGTTCGATTATCATCTCGTCGGCGGCGCCGTGCTGGGCGGCGGTATCGCGGCCATGCACTACATTGGTATGGCGGCGTTCGAGGTTCAGGGCCGCATCGAGTGGAACCTGTTGCTTGTCGCCGTTTCCCTTCTGGCCGGCGTAACGCTCGCGGCGCTGGCGCTGCGTGTCGTGCAGCGCCGCCCCTCCATGAAGGCGACATCCGGCGGCGCGGTGCTGCTGACGCTGGCAATCTGCACCCTGCATTTCATCGGCATGGGTGCCGTCTCGATCTTCCCCGATCCCTCGATCGTCATATCCGAATACACGATCGAGCCGACCTCGCAGGCTTTCGCCGCCGCCGCCGCCACATTGGTGATCCTGGTCCTGTCGGCATCGGCGCTGTGGATCGATTTGCGCTTCCGTCGCCAGAAGCTCGAGGTCGACCGCATGCACGGCCTGGCCAATGCCGCCGTGGAGGGGCTGATCGTCTGCGACGGCAACCGCATCATCAGTGCCAATGACAGCATGGCGACATTGACGGGCATCGCAACAGCGACGCTGAACGGAATGCAGCTTGGCGATCTCTTCGGATCCGACATGTCAGGCTTCGGCGAACAGCCGCAGGAGGCCGAATTGAGCGGCCGCGATGGCACGAGCATTCCTGTCGAGTTGATCGCCAGGAGCATCGACTACTGTGGCAAGCCGCACAACGTGGTCGCGGTCCGCGACATTCGCGAGCGCAAGAAGGCGGAACAGGAGATCCTGCGGCTTGCCCATTTCGATCCATTGACCGGACTGGCCAATCGCCGCAGCTTTTCCGGCCGGCTGGAGACGGAAATTGCTGCGATGGGCCGCACCAGAAAAGGCGGCCAGCTTGCGCTTCTGCTGCTCGATCTCGACCGGTTCAAGGAGGTCAACGACCTGTATGGGCATGGCGCCGGGGACGCCATGCTGCAGAAGGTTGCGCATTGCATTACCGGCATCCTTCGCCAGGGACAGATGGTGGCGCGGCTGGGCGGCGACGAATTCGCCATCATCGCGCCGAACCTGACCGACCCGTTGGAGGCCGGCCGTATCGCCGACGCGGTGCTGACCGCCATGCGCGAGGAAAACCGGCTTTCTGTCGGCGGCGGCCTGGTGTCGGCCAGCATCGGCATTGCGCTTTATCCATCGGATGCCGAGAACCAGGCCAGCTTGATAAGCCACGCCGATACGGCACTCTACCGGGCCAAGACCGAAGGCAAGGACACCTATCGCTATTTCGAAGCTTCGATGGGGGCCGAGGCGCGCGACAAGCGCGTGATGGAGCACGAACTGCGCCAGGCGGTTGCGCGCCAGGAGTTCTACCTCGTCTATCAGCCGCAGAAGGAGATCAGCAGCGGAAAGATGGTCGGTTTCGAAGCGCTGGTCCGGTGGCGGCATCCGACGCGCGGCGACGTGTCGCCGAGCATATTCATCCCGGTGGCCGAAGACAGCGGAGCCATTGGCCAGATTGGCGAATGGGTGCTGACGGCTGCCTGCGAGGAAGCCGCCCGCTGGGAAAATCCGCTGACGGTGGCCGTCAACGTTTCGGCGGTGCAGCTCCACAACACGAATTTCAGCCGCAAGGTCCACGAAACCTTGCTGAATTCCGGCCTGGCGCCCGGCAGGCTCGAGCTTGAGATCACCGAGACGGCGCTTGTTAAGGACATGCCGCGGGCACTGGCCACCTTGCGGCAGGTCAAGGCGCTGGGCGTGCGCGTCGCCATGGACGATTTTGGTACAGGCTATTCCTCGCTCTCCAACCTTCGCGCCTTCCCCTTCGACAAGATCAAGATCGATGGCTCCTTCATCAAGTCCGTCGACAAGAACGGCCAGGTCGCGGCGATCGTGCGCGCCGTCCTGGGACTTGGACGCGGTCTCGGCCTGCCGGTTCTGGCGGAAGGTGTCGAGACGCTCGGCGAACTGAAATTCCTGGACGCCGAAGCCTGCGAGATCGGCCAGGGCTATTACATCGGCAGGCCAGCTCTCATCGAGGAATTCGGCGAGCTGACCGGTGTAGTCGCACCCGCTGTCGGCAGCAAACCCGCCACCTTGCGCGACAGAAGCGTTCTGGCCTTCGCACCCGCGCCTGTCCTCAATAGGGCTTAAAAACTCTCGGGCTTGAGTGCCGTCTCGATCAGCCGCCTGGCGTCCGGCCCCGACCATTCGGCCGGGCCGTTCATATGGGCGATCAGGCAGCCTTCGCCGTCGATCAGCATGGTAACGGGAAGGCCTAGCGCCAGGCCGCGCTTCTTGAGGTCGTTGAACAGCGCCATCGTCGAATCCCGGTAATAATCGAGCGTCGCGACGCCGGTATCGCTGAGGAACTTCTTCGGCTTCACATCGTCGCCGGCATCGACATTGACGGCGACCACTTCAAAGGAGTCGCTGCCCTTTTCCTTCTCCAGCGCATCGAGCGCCGGCATTTCGGCACGGCACGGCGCGCACCATGTCGCCCACAGATTGAGCAGCACCGTCTTGCCGGCATGATCGGCAAGCGTCATCGGCTTGCCGTCCGGGCCATTGAAGGCAAGGCTCTTCAGGGATTGTGGCGGATCGGCCGGCAAAAGTGCCGCAACCTCACCGGTGGCCGACGCCGCGATTTTCTTGGCGCGGTCGCTCTTGGCCGCGCAGGCGACATCGTCCTTGCTCTCATCCACGGCAGCTTGTGCCGGTGCATTGTTGCCAGACCGGCTCTCGCTGACATATACCGCGACCGCGCCCGCCAGCGCGCCCGCCACCAAGGCGGCGAGGATCAGGCGCGGGGCCGGGAAGAATCTACTACCGTCTGCCATTTTCTCAAAACTGCTCCGAAGCACGGGTTATAGCCATGAGCGACAAGAAAACCAGCAACCAGATGTGGGGCGGACGTTTTGCCTCGGGTCCGGCCGCGATCATGGAAGCGATCAACGCGTCTATCTCCTTCGACCGCAAGCTTTATGCGCAGGACATCAAAGGCTCGATCGCCCATAGCGAGATGCTGGCGCAAACGGGCATTATTTCGGCGGCCGACCAAGAAAAAATCGCAGACGGGCTGAACACGATCCTGAAAGAGATCGAGGCCGGCAGCTTCGAGTTCTCGCCACGGCTCGAAGACATCCACATGAACATCGAAGCGCGCCTTGCCGATCTGATTGGCCCGGCGGCCGGCCGCCTGCACACCGCACGCTCGCGCAACGACCAGGTCGCGGTCGATCTGAGGCTGTGGGTCAAGGATGAGTGCTTTCGCGTCGCCGGGGCGTTGAAGGGGTTGATCGAGGCGCTGCTGGAGCGGGCCGAGGAGCATGCGGCGACCGTGATGCCGGGCTTCACCCATATGCAGGCGGCCCAGCCGGTGACCTTCGGCCATCATTGCATGGCCTATGTCGAGATGTTTTCTCGCGACCTGTCGCGCGCGCGCGATGCGATCGAGCGGATGGACGAAAGCCCGCTCGGTGCCGCAGCCCTCGCCGGCACCAGCTTCCCGATCGACCGTCACCGGACCGCCAAGGCGCTCGGCTTCCGCGAGCCGATGCGCAATTCGCTGGACAGCGTCTCGGATCGCGATTTCGCGCTCGAGTTCCTCGCTCTTGCCGCGATCTGCGCCACGCATCTGTCACGGCTGGCTGAAGAGATCATCATCTGGTCGACGCCGCAATTCGGCTTTGTCAGGCTGTCGGACTCGTTTTCCACCGGCTCATCGATCATGCCGCAGAAGAAGAACCCCGATGCAGCCGAACTGGTGCGCGGCAAGACCGGCCGCGTCACCGGTCATCTGGTCGGCCTGCTGACGGTGATGAAGGGCATGCCTTTGACCTATGGCAAGGACATGCAGGAAGACAAGGAATCGGTGTTCGACGCCGCCGAGACGCTCGATCTGATGCTGGCGGCGATGACCGGCATGGTCTCGGACATGACGGTCAACGCTGTTGCGATGAAGAAGGCCGCCGGCTCCGGCCACGCCACAGCAACCGACCTTGCCGACTGGCTGGTACGCACGCTCGGCCTGCCGTTCCGCGAGGCGCATCATGTCACCGGCCGGGCGGTGGCGCTGGCCGAAGACAAGAAGGTGGGGCTGGAGAAGCTTTCACTGGAGGATTTGCAGTCGATCAATTCCGGCATCAGGGCCGACATATTTTCGGTGCTGGCGGTGCAGAACTCGGTCAAGAGCCGCACCAGTTTCGGCGGCACCGCGCCGTCGGAAGTGAGGAAGCAGATCCGCGCCTGGAAAAAGCGGCTGGCGAAGGCGTAATGCCGGATATTGCGAGCAGTAATATCCCGGATATTTCGACGAGCAATATCTCGGGGTGCAATGCGCCGAGAACTCGGCTAAAAGCGGCGGCTGACAAACGTTTCGGACGGATGGATCGATGACCGGAAGCAGGATTTTGGTAACGCTGACGCTGCTGGTTGCGATCGCGGCCGTTTCGGCCTGCGGCAGGAGGGGCGCTCTCGACACGCCCTATGAGGCGGCCGTGCAGGCGCGCAAGGATGCCTCGAAGGCCCACCAGCCCGTGCCGCCGGAGCCGGAAAAACCGGTCAAGGACAAGAAATTCATCCTCGACCCGCTGATCTAGAGCCGACGAGAGCGGGGCCTTCCAACCCGATCTCATCGAGCCCCAACTTTCCGGAACCACTCTCGTGAACCATTTCGACTACCGCGACGGCGTGCTCCATGCGGAGGACGTGGCGATACCAGATATCGCCGCACAGATCGGCACGCCATTCTACTGCTATTCGACGGCCACCCTGACCAGGCACTACCGGGTGTTTGCCCAGTCCTTTGCCGGGCTCGACGCGCTGGTCTGCTACGCCATGAAGGCCAATTCCAACCAGGCCGTCCTGCGGACGCTGGCCAAGCTCGGCGCCGGCGCCGACGTGGTTTCGGAAGGTGAATTGCGCCGGGCGCTGGCCGCCGGCATTCCGGCCGGCAAGATCCTGTTTTCGGGCGTCGGCAAGACCGCGCGCGAAATGGACTTTGCCCTTGCCGCCGGCATCCTTTGCTTCAACGTCGAGTCCGAGCCTGAACTCGAGCTGTTGTCGGCGCGGGCCACTGCCCTTGGCAAGGTGGCGCCGATCTCGCTGCGCATCAATCCCGACGTCGACGCCAAGACCCACAAGAAGATCTCCACCGGCAAGGCCGAGAACAAGTTCGGCATCCCGTGGCAGCGGGCGCGGCAGGTTTATGCCCGCGCGGCAAAGCTTCCCGGCATCAGGATCACCGGCATCGATACCCATATCGGCAGCCAGATCACCGAGCTGCAGCCCTTCGACGATGCCTTCGCCCTGCTTGTCGATCTCGTCGGCGCGCTACGGGCGGACGGCCATGCCATCGAGCATATCGATGTCGGCGGCGGGCTCGGCATTCCCTACCGCATCGACAACAACCCGCCGCCGCTGCCCGACGCCTATGCCCAGATCGTCAGGAAGCATGTCACCAAGCTCGGGCTGAAGGTGATGTTCGAGCCTGGCCGGCTGATATCAGGCAATGCCGGCATCCTCGTCTCGGAAGTGATCTTCGTGAAGGAAGGCGACGCCAAGAACTTCCTCGTCGTCGACGCCGCAATGAACGATCTCATTCGGCCGACGCTCTACGACGCCTTCCACGACATTCGTCCGGTCGTGCAGCCGCCGGCCGATACGCCGCGCATGATGGTCGACGTGGTCGGCCCGGTCTGCGAGACCGGCGACTATATCGGCCTGGACCGCGATCTGCCCAGGCTGAAGGCCGGCGATCTGATTGCCGTCTCCACCGCGGGCGCCTATGGCGCGGTGCAGGCCGGCACCTACAACACCCGCCTGCTGGTGCCGGAGGTGCTGGTCGACGGCGACCGGTTCCACGTCGTGCGCCCACGCCCGACCTATGACGACCTGATTGGGTTGGATTCCATGCCCGACTGGCTTGCATAGAAGCGCCGGAAACACACCTACCCGTCACAGGGAGCGAATCATGACGAACGGCATCACCGTCACACGCGAGCGCATTGCCGCGATGGAACCGCGCATCCGCCCCTATATCAGGCACACGTCGGTGCTGCGCGTCGACATGGCCGACTTCGACCGGCCGCCGCTGGCCGTCGACCTGAAGCTCGAATGCCTGCAGCATTCCGGCTCGTTCAAGGCGCGCGGCGCTTTCACCAATCTCCTGGAGCGGCCGGTTCCCGACGCCGGTGTCGTCGCGGCATCGGGCGGCAACCATGGCGCGGCCGTCGCCTATGCCGCCATGCGGCTGGGCCATAAGGCGACCATCTTCGTTCCCGAGGTGAGCCCGGCGGCCAAGCTGGAACGGATCCGCAGCTACGGCGCCGAGCTGATCGTCGGCGGCGCCCGCTATGCCGAGGCGTTGGCGGCCAGCGAACGTTTCGCCGAGGAGACCGGCGCCTTGCAGATCCATGCCTTCAACCAGGAGGAAACGCTCCTCGGCCAAGGCACGCTCGGGCTCGAAATCGAGAGCGATTTGCCTCGGATCGACACGCTGCTGGTCGCTGTCGGCGGCGGCGGCCTGATCGGCGGCATCGCTGCCTGGTTTGCCGGCCGGATCAGCATCATCGCCGTCGAGCCGGAAGGAGCACCGACGCTGCATCGCGCCTTCGAGGCCGGACACCCCGTCGACGCACCGGCCGAGGGCATCGCCGCCGATTCGCTGGCGCCAAAGCGCGTCGGCGAAATGATGTTCCCGATCGCCGAAGCCTTTGTCGAACGCTCGATCCTGGTCAGCGACGACGACATCATCGCCGCGCAGAAGGCGCTGTGGAACCGGGCCCGCATCATCTCCGAGCCGGGAGGTGCGGCCGCCTTTGCCGCGGTCCTTTCGGGCCGCTATGCGCCGGCGGCGGGCGAACGGGTCGCCGTGCTGGTCTGCGGGGCGAATGCGGACCCCGCTACCTTCTAAGGGCCTGCTGCCTTCTAAAGGGTATGCAGGATGGAACTATAACGGCCCACTTCACGTTTTTCCGAACTGCCTCGCCTTTGCCGTGTTTGCTGGTATTCTTTGAGTCGTGAGGCGTCGGGCTATCCTGCCCGCTCCACAGCATGATCCCGAAAAGTGAAATCCCTTTCGGAACAGATCATGCTCAAAGGGATAGGGGCCGCATCCCGGTTTTCGGGATGCAATAGGCTCAAGGAAGGGCCGATGACGCAACGACCCACCCTCAGCAGCGATCGCGGCCTCGCCGGGCGCCTGGCCTTGAGCCGGTTGGCGACGCGGGTCTCGATAATGGTCGAGCGCGGCTGGCCGTTGCTGCTTCCGCTCGTCATAGTCGCCAGCCTGTTCCTCAGCATCTCCTGGCTCGGGCTGTTCTCCCGGCTGCCGGATATGGCGCGCATCGGCCTGATCGCTGCTTTTGCCATAGCGGCACTGGCCGCGCTCTATCCGCTGCGCTTCTTCCGCCTGCCGGGCGCCGCCGAAATCGACCGCCGCATCGAGGCCGCCAATCAACTGTTGCACAGCCCGGTGCTGGTGCAGACCGACCGGCCCAGCGGCAGGGAAAGCAGCTTCTCGCAGGCGCTGTGGCGCGAACACCAGAAGCGCATGGCCGGAAAGCTCGACAACCTTGGCGCCGACCTGCCGCGCACGCGCGTGCCGGAGCGCGACCCCTGGGGGCTGCGCGCGGTGGCGGCCCTTTTGCTCGTTACCGCCTTCGCCTTCTCCTTCGGACCGACGGGCGGCAGGATCAGCGACGGCTTCAATGCCCATGGGACGCGCGATATCGTGCCTCCGCGCATCGATGCATGGGTGACGCCACCGGCCTATACCGGCAAGCCGCCGATCTTCCTGACCGCCGATGCAAACCAGGCGATCCCGACCTTTACGGTTCCCGAAGGCAGTGACGTTTCGCTGCGCGTGACGGGCGGCTCGGGTGAGGAAACGCTCGGCTATGCCGACAAGAATGGCAACGCCCGCGTCATCGACCCCGCTGCGCCGCAGGCCGCCGCCAAGCCGGCTGCAAGCCCGGCGCCGCCGTCCAAGGTGCGCCAGTTCACCAGCAAGCTGACCGGCGACGGCACGCTGACGCTGACGTCGGGCGAGGACCAGCTCGGCCGCTGGGCCTTCGCGGTCGTATCGGACAAGCCGCCGCAGATCCGCTTCGTCGGCGAGCCCAAGCGCGCCGCCAACGGCGCCTTCGAGCTAAACTACCAGATCGACGACGACTATGGCGCCGCCACCGCCAGGGCGGTGTTCGCGCTCGCCGATCCGCAGGCGCCGAATGCGCGTCCGCTGTACGGTGCACCTGAAATGCCGCTGACGCTGCCGCGCCGCGGCGGCAAGTCGAACGCCGCCAGGACCTCCAAGGACCTGACCGAGCATGTCTGGGCCGGCAGCAGCATCAAGCTGACGCTGGTCGCCACCGACGATGGCGGGCACACCGCATCGAGCCAAACCAAGACGCTGCTGATGCCGGAGCGGCCTTTCGCCAATCCGCTGGCACGCGCCGTGATCGAACAGCGCCGCCTGCTGGCGCTCGACGCCAACGCCAAGCCGCGCGTGCTCGACCTGATGGACGCCATCACGCTGCGGCCGGAAGACACGTTCGACAACATGTCCCACTACCTTGCCATCATGAGCGCCCGCACCCGGCTGAAGATGGCCGAGAGCGACGATCAATTGCGCAGCGAAGTCTCCTATCTCTGGGAAATCGCGCTCGGCATCGAGGAAGGCAATCTTTCGGCCGCCGAAAAACGGCTGCGTCAGGCGCAACAGGCGCTGCAGGACGCCATCAAGAATGGCGCAAGCGACGCTGAAATCGAAAAGGCGATGAAGGAACTGCGCGAGGCGATGAACCAGTTCCTGCAGGAATTCGCGGAGCGCGCCAAGCAGAATCCCAACGCCCCGCAGATGCAGCAGAACGGCCAGGAACTTCGCCAGAGCGACATCGATCGCATGATGGACCAGATCGAAAACCTGGCCAAGTCCGGTGATCGCGACAAGGCCCAGCAACTGCTGTCGCAACTGCAGGACATGATGAACAATCTGCAAGCCGGCCGTCAGCAGCAAGGCGGCCAGCAGGACAGCGAGATGCGCCAACAGATGGACAAGCTGGGCGAGATCCTGCGACGTCAGCAGGAGATGATGAACGACACCTTCCGCATGGATCAGATGCAGCGCGGCGAGCGCCAGCGCGGGCAGAACCGTGACGAGCAGCTCGGCGAAGGCGGCCAGGATGAGGACAGACCCGGCGTCGGCGAAGACCGCGATCCGCTCGCCCGGCAAAAGCCGATGACGCCCCAGGAATTCGCCGATGCGCTGAAACAGCTGCAGCAGGGCCAGGGCCAGTTGCAAAGCGACCTCGAGCAGCTGAAGAAGGGCCTCGAAGGCATGGGTATGGAGCCCAATGAAGGATTTGGCGAGGCCGGCAAGTCCATGGGCAATGCCGAACAGGCACTCGGCGAGGGCGAAGGCGATGCGGCCGTCGGTCATCAGGGCCGGGCGCTGGAAGCGCTGCGCAAGGGCGCCAAGGACATGATGAAGCAGATGCAGGCCATGCAAGGCGACCAGGGCGGCGGCGAGGAAGGCGGCCGCCAGCAGAACGCCGATCGTGATCCGCTCGGCCGGCCACGCGCCAGCACGGGTCCCGACTTCGGCGATTCGGTGAAGGTGCCCGACGAGATCGACGTGCAGCGTGCCCGCCAGATACTGGAAGCGATCCGCAAGCGGCTCGGCAATGCGCTCAGCCCTGATATCGAACGCAGCTATCTGGAACGGCTGCTCGAGCTGAAATAGAGCAATTCCAGGAAAAGTGTGAAGCGGTTTTCCGTCCGGAATTGCGAAAAAACATAGGATTGCCGCCCGCGTCCGTCCCACCTGAAAAATCCTCTCGCACGGTTGCACCACCATGCCCAGACTTGGCGCCGTCACACCCATCCTGCGCATCTTCGACATTGCCAAGGCGCGTGAATTCTATGTCGGCTTCCTCGGCTTCGAGGTGCAGTGGGAACATCGCTTCGCGGACGACGCGCCGCTTTACATGGCGGTCGGCCGCGACGGCTGCGTTCTGCATCTCAGCGAACATCATGGCGACGGTGCACCCGGCATCGCCCTGCGCATCGAGGTCGAGGACATCACGGCTCTTCATGGCGAACTGATCGGCAAAAACTACCGCTTCGCCCGGCCAGGCGTGGAAGAGACGCCTTGGAAGACCCGCGAGATATCGGTCGCCGATCCGTTCGGCAACAGGCTGCATTTCTACGAGGATGTCGCCGGCTGACTGAGCCTGTTGACGAAGGCTTCGCGGATAGCATCCTGCATGCCGTCGATCGCCTCGCCTGACGCATTCGGGTTGCGGTGCATCACCACGTTCGAGGAATCGATGGCGCCGAATCCGTCTGCCGTGGTCAGTTCACGACAGCCGTCCGGAATGTTGCTGCGCGAAATCGGCGCGATCGCCAGTCCGGAGGTGACGGCGAGCTTGAGGCCGCCGGTGGTGTCGCTGGTATAGGCGACACGATAGGCAAGATCGCGCTGCTCCAGTGATTTGATGGCAAAGTCCTTGCACCAGCCGGCCCGGTTGTAGAGCGCGATCGGCACTGGCTGTTCCTCATGCATGTGATGCAGGGTCGACGTCACCCACACGGTCGGGTCGTGCATCAGCACTTCGCCGCCGGCAGGATCCTGCCATTCGAACACCACGCACAGATCGAGCTCGCCGGCGGCGAGCGCCGCCATCTGTGCCCCGGAATGGGCATAGCGCACGGTGACCTCGACCTGCGTATGACGCTTCGAGAAGGCGCCGAGCGCGCGCGACAGGATGGCGTGGCCATATTCCTCCGGAATGCCGATGCGCACCGGCCCGCCAAGCGGCGCTGCCGCCATCGATGCCGACGTCTCGTCGAGCAGCGAGACAATGCGGCGGGCGTTGACGATGAGTTCGCCGCCGCGCCGCGTCAACGCGACGCCGCGGGAACCGCGCTCGAACAGGCTGGCGCCGATCAGCTCTTCGAGCTTCTTCATCTGCATCGACACCGCGGATTGGGTGCGGCCGGCCTGCTCCGCCGCCTTGGTAAAATTGCCGGTCTCGGCAATCGCCACGAAGGTGCGCAGGAGGTCGCTGTCGAGGGTCGGCCGCATGAAATCCGCCATAAGGGAATTTGATTGCTGGCATCATTCCAATTCGTTTGCAACATGTCAAACGGCGGACGATAGTCGCCTCACCCATTGGATATGCGGCTGCGAAATCAGCCGCGGACCAATCAAGAGTCCTCACTCATGCCCGCTGCCCGAAACGGTGGCGGGTTCTTTTTACCCCGCAGGCGACAGCTTCGGACCGTACGCGCAGGAGCCTGGATGCAGATGCAGAATCGGATGGTGGGCGGCATCCTGAGCCTGTGCCTCGGCGTGCTGATCTTTTCGCTGCAGGATCCGCTCGTCAAAGCCGTGTCGAGCGGCTATCCAGTGACCGAGGTGATGGCGATCCGCTCGATCGTCGCCCTGCCGATCCTGATCGTTCTGGTCCATGCCGATGTCGGCTTGCGGGCGATCCTGTCGAAGCGATTCGGCATGCTGACGGTGCGCGCCTTCATCCAGTTCACCTCCTATACGATGTACTACCTGGCCATCGCTGCCTTGCCGCTCGCCGATGCGGTGGCGCTTTATTTCATGGCGCCGCTGTTCATCATGGTGCTGGCCGGGCCGTACCTTGGCGAGCGCGTCTCCTGGCAGACACTGGCAACCGTGCTGATCGGCTTGTTCGGCGTCCTCGTGATGCTGCGCCCCGGCGCGGGGCTGTTCGACTGGGCTGCGCTGCTGTCGCTGGGCTCGGCGGCGCTCTATGGTTTTTCGCAGCTGATGGCCCGCAAGATCGGCGATACCGAATCCTCCACCGTCATGGCCTTCTATCAGAACGGCGCCTATCTGGTTGGCGCCGCCGTGGTTGCCGGGGCATTTCACCTGGCCGGCATCACCCACGCCGTCCACCCGAGTCTGGAATTCCTGGTAAGGCCATGGCTTTGGCCGACGCTGCCGGATTTTCTCAAGATGGCCGCCTGCGGTTTCGTTGCCTCCGCCGGCATGATCCTGCTGTCGCAGGCCTACCGGATGGCGCCGGCCAACCGCGTTGCCACCTTCGAATACACCGGCATCCTGTGGTCGCCGCTGTGGGGTTTCCTGTTCTTCGCCGAAGTACCGCGGTCGACGACCGTCATCGGGGCCGCCTTGATCATCGGCGCCGGCCTGCTGGCGCTCAACACCGAACGGCGTAAAAGCCCCCCACCCGTGCTCGCTGCCACCGATCCAGCCTGATCAGGCGAAGCAGATCAGCGCCCGTTCGACGCGCGAGCGGATTTCGGCCAGCGTGAAGGGCTTCTGCACGACATCGAGGATGATGCCGTTCAATTCCTCGGCGCGCTCGCGCTGGTCGGCATAGCCGGTCATCAGCACGATCTTGATCGCCGGAAACAATGCTGCAGCTGCGATCGCCATCTCGATGCCGTCCATCTCCGGCATGCGGATATCGGAGACGACGAGATCATAGCCGCCACGCGCCGCCTGGATCAGCGAAAGCCCCTGCGCGCCGTCCGCCGCGATATCGATTGTGTGCCCGGCGCGTTCAAGCGCGCGGGCGGCCAGGGTGCGGACGGACTCATCGTCCTCGACGATCAGAAGCTTTGCCATGGCCGGCATATTTGGCCGCGAAAAGTTGACTTTTCCTGAAAGCCCCCGAGCAATTCAGGAAAAGTGTGAGACGGTTTTCCGGGAAAAGCGCATAGCGCTTTCCCTTGGGAATTGCGTCAAAACAAAAAACTAGAGCGGTTCGGCGTTTTCGTGAAGCGGCGAACCGCTCTAAGCATCAGCAAACCTTTTTGATGCCGCTCAGACATCCCCTTTGACGACACCGACAAACGGCAACTCGCGAAAAGCATGCGCGACATCCATGCCGTAGCCGACAACGAAATAGTCGGGGCAGTCGAAGCCGACATAGTCGGCATTGAGCTCGGTCTGGCGGCGCATGCGCTTGTCGAGCAGCACGGCGATCGAACAGCTCTTGGCGCCCCGCGACAACATCAGCTCGCGGGTAAAGCTCAGCGTCTTCCCCGATTCGAGAATGTCGTCGATCAGCAGCACGTCGCGGCCGGCGACCTCATTGTCGATTTCGCGCAGCACCCTCACCTCGCCGCTGCTGGTGCCGGCGCCATAGCTGGAGATGAAGATGAATTCGACCTCCGGCGACAGGCCGACATCATGCATGGCGCGGATGAGATCTGCGGCGAAGATGAACGAGCCCTTCAGGACCGAGATCACCAGCAGATCGTGATAGTCGTGGCCGGCAATCTCCTTGGCGAGTTCCAGATTGCGCCGCGCGATCGCCGATGCTGAAAACAGAACCTCGATGTCCTTGCCGCGTACGATGGGCATTGATGGTCTTCCCCGGTGATCGCCTATTCGGCGAAAGTGACCGACACGGTCTTCACACCGTTTCTAGGCACGTCGAGCCGGCTGGCAAAGCCGAATCTTTCGCCAGAGGCCAGCGAGCGGCCGGATGTCCCCAACGTATAGCGGGTGGTCTGCCCGTCATTGCCAGTCACCCGGATTTCAAGCGGCGGCAACTGCGTCGGTTTCGCACCGTCATTGACGGCCTCGCCATCGACGAACAGTGCGGCGTTCGGCCCGGTAGCGTCGACGCGTGACGTGACGCCCGAAATGCTGAGCGCCGACGCCTGCGCGCTGGACAGGAACGGCGCCTGGCGCACCAGCGCGTGCCCGCCGGAGACCCAGAACGCGGCCAAGGCAGCGCCGATACCAGCGACCCAGAAGATCGGTCCGCCGCGCGAGGCCGGTAGCCGCTCCGGTGAGGCTTCGGGCTTGCGCAGCATGTCCATGCCTTCGATGGGCGGCGTGACGATCGCGCGCGGCAGCGGCGAAACGCTTTCCACCGCAGGCGCAAGGCGCGGCATCACCACGTAGTCGGCATCGACGATGTCGGCGGCCGAACCACGCATGAACCTGTCCGCTGCGGCAATTGCCGCCGGATCGGTCATGATTTCGCCGGAAACCGGGCGCGCGGTTCGATCGTCAGCCATCATGGCCCCAGCATTGCAGCACGTGTTCGCTTTTCGTTTCTTTTGCGTAAACACAAATGGTTAACGCTTCCCCACCGGAGCCCTCGTGACGAGCCGAAACAGCCCAGAAATTAACCGCCGGTTAACCATGCCGGCCGATGGTCTTTATCTAGAACAGGCCGGCTCGCCGCCGTGCCGAAATTCAGGTCGTCGAAATTGATTCGTTTCGAAAATGTCGGCCTCCGCTATGGCATGGGTCCGGAAATCCTCCGCGACATCTCCCTGCACATACCGGAGCGCTCCTTCCAGTTCCTGAGCGGGCCTTCGGGCGCCGGCAAGACGACCTTGCTGCGCCTGCTGTTCATGTCGCTGAAGCCGACGCGCGGGCTGATCACCATCTTTGGCAAGGACCGTTCGCGCATCTCGCGCACCGAATTGCCGCATCTGCGCCGCCGCATCGGCGTGGTGTTCCAGGATTTTCGCCTGCTCGACCACATGACCACCTACGAGAACGTCGCGCTGCCGCTGCGCGTGCGCGGGCGCGAGGAGGCGAGCTACCGCACCGATGTCACCGAGTTGTTGAAGTGGGTCGGGCTGGGCGAGCGCATGCACGTGCTGCCGCCGGTTCTGTCCGGCGGCGAGAAGCAGCGCGCGGCGATCGCGCGGGCGCTGATCGAGCAGCCGGAAATCCTGCTCGCCGACGAACCGACCGGCAATGTCGATCCGCCGCTGGCGCGACGCCTGCTGCGGCTGTTCATCGAGCTCAACCGGCTCGGCACCGCGGTGGTGATCGCCACCCACGACCTTGGCCTGATGGAACAGGTCGACGCGCGCCGCATGATCCTGGCCGGCGGAAGGCTGGACATCTATGACTGAACTGTCCGCCGAACATTTTGTGGAACGGGAGCAGGACGCCGAGGCGACCGAGGCAAAGCCCCGCGCCCAGCGCAGGATGGCGCCGATCGTGCCGGCGCAGAACATCGCTGGCCGGGCACTGGTCCTGGTCATCGCCATCATGACCTTCCTGTCCTGCCTGACTTTCGGCGCGGTGACGCTGGTGCGCGACACAGCGTCCGTCTGGGAGAACCAGATTTCGCGCGAGGCGACCATCCAGATCAAGCCGGTCGACGGGCTCGACATGGAAGCAGCCCTTACCCAGGCCTCCCAGATCGCCGGTGAATTCCCTGGCGTCAAGACGACCCGGATCATCGACCGCGAGGCGACCGCGAGGCTCCTTGAGCCCTGGCTGGGCTCGGGGCTCAACATCGACGAATTACCCGTGCCGCGCCTGATTATCGTCACCATCGACGAGAACAGCCCGCCCGATTTCGCCGCCATGCGCGCCGCGATCACGCCGAAACTGCCGAGCGCATCGCTCGACGATCACCGCACCTGGGTCGACCGGCTGGTGGCGATGGCCCGCACGACGGTGACCATCGGCATTGCCGTGCTGGCGCTGATGCTGTCGGCGACCGTGCTGACCGTGGTGTTCGCGACGCGCGGAGCCATGGCCGGAAACGGTCACATCATCGAGGTGCTGCATTTCGTCGGCGCCGAGGCACGCTTCATCGCGCGCGAATTCCGCCGGCATTTCCTGGTCACCGGCATGAAGGGAGCAGCGGCTGGCGGTGCCGCCGCAGTGCTCGTGTTCATCGTCTTTTCCTGGTGGTCGTCGCGCAATATGGCGACGCCGCAGGCCGACCAGGCGACCGCCCTGTTCGGCAATTTCGCCATCGGTTCGGCAGGCTATCTCGGTGTCGTGTTGATGGTGCTGGTGATCGGCGGACTGACGGCTGCCACGTCCCACGCCACCGTGGTTGCCTATCTCAGCGACATCGATGTCCGCCAACCGGATGCAGGCTAATTCATGTCGCCCAAAAGTGGGAACCGGTTTTGGGACAACGCCATGGATAAAACAGGGTGATCACGGATGGAGAATTCACGTAACGCAAAGTGCGTCTTTTACCTACCCAAAGCCGCATTTCAGGATTAACCATATGGCGATGGACGCGCGGGATTCGACCGGTACGGCTGGGCAGATGCCAGTGGTGGTTGCCCGTTCGCATGACCGCCGCGCTGTGAGCCGTCTAAGAGCCGCGTTGCGCCTCTCGGCTCTGTCTCTGCTCATCCTCGCTACGTTGTTTGCCGGCGGTTTCGGCTGGTTCGCCAACAAGGTAAGCCATCTGACGACGCCCGCCAATCCGGCCAGGGCGGACGCGATCATTGTCTTGACCGGCGGCCAGTCCCGCCTCGATGCGGCGATGGATCTGCTGGCGTCCGGCAAGGGCGAACGGCTGCTGATCAGCGGCGTGCACCCTTCGGCCAGCCGTCGCCAGCTGCAGGCAGCGACCGGCGGCGACAAGAAGCTGTTTTCCTGTTGCGTCGACATCGACCGCGCCGCGCTCGATACGATCGGCAATGCGGAGGAAAGCGCCAAATGGGTCGAGAGCCACGCCTATGGCACGGTGATCCTCGTCACCAACAATTATCACATGCCCCGCAGCCTGCTGGAAATGGGCAGGCTGCTGCATGGCGCCAAGCTCGAGCCCTATCCGGTGGTCAATTCCAACCTCGACAATGGCGGCTGGCTGACCAAGCCGCGGGCATTGCGCGTGCTGTTCACCGAATACAACAAATATCTGCTGGCGCTGGCGCGCGGCATCGTGCCGGTCAAGCCGACGCCTAACGGCATCGCACTGGCCGAAACCGCGGCCGGCGGCTGATTATTCCCCTGCGGCCGCGCCCGAATTTCCCCTGAGCCGTGCGATCTCCTGCTCAAGGCGTTCGATACGCTTGTCCCGCTCTTCGAGTGCCGCCGCCACGTCGGCCGCCTCGAACCGTTGCGGGATATGCTGCGGGCAATTGGCATCCCAGGCCGAGACCGTGAACAGGATGACCTGCTCGGGGCGCGCCTTGTAGTCTTGCGGCATCAGTTTCGCCATCAACTCGGCGTCACTCTCGACGACCCGCGCCGTGCCCCAGATCTTGATGCGCTGGCGGTGCATATAGTCGATCAGGAACAGGAACGCCCTTGGATTGTCGGCCAGATTGCCCTGCGTGATGAACTGCCGGTTGCCGGCAAAATCCGCGAAGCCGATCGTGTGTTCATCCAGCACCTTGAGGAAGCCGGCGGGTCCGCCGCGATGCTGGATGTAGGGCTGGCCATCGCCATTGGCCGTCGACAGGAAAACGCTGGTCTGCATCTCGATGAAGGCGGCAAGGTCAGGGGTGATGACAGCTTGCCAGCCGCCACGCTCCTCGACGCGGGCATAGGACTGACGCGAGCCCTTGCGTGCCTGGATCGCCTTGACGGTCGGCGTGAAGGCGACGTCGCTGGTGAAAGCATGCGCGTTCATCGAAAGCCTCCTTGCGGCAAGATGCTAAAGTCCGAGCTCCGACAGTGTCGGGTGGTCGTCCGGCCGCCGGCCGAGCGGCCAGTGATACTTGCGATCGGCCTCGCCGATCGGCAGGTCGTTGATGCTGGCGATGCGCAGACGCATCAGCCCGTGTTCGTCGAATTCCCAGTTCTCGTTGCCGTAGCTGCGGAACCATGAACCGCTGTCGTCGCGCCATTCATAGGCGAAACGCACGGCGATGCGGTTGCCGTGGAAGGCCCAGACCTCCTTGATCAGCCGGTAGTCGAGCTCGCGGCTCCATTTGCGCGTCAGGAAGGCCTGGATGGCGTCGCCTTGCAGGAATTCGGCGCGGTTGCGCCAGCGGCTGTCCGTCGTATAGGCAAGCGCGACCCGTGCCGGATCGCGGGAGTTCCAGGCATCCTCGGCCATGCGCGCCTTCTGTGCTGATGTCTCGGCGGTAAATGGCGGCAACGGCGGGCGGGCTTCGGACATGGCAACTCCTTTGCGAGGCCATGCTGCAGGCAGGCCGACAGACCCAATATAAAGCCTTCCATCATTCAAATGCAGATGCCATATTCGTAACCCATCCTTCCATTTTTCGGAAGAAGCTATGGATCGTCTCGAAGCCATGTCGCTCTTTGTCGCCGCGGTGGAGGCCGGCAGCCTTTCCGCGGCCAGCCGCCGTTTCGGCATTCCGCTGGCGACGGTCAGCCGCAAGATTTCCGATCTCGAGCGCCATCTGAACACACGCCTCCTGAACCGCTCGACGCGCCACCTGACGCCGACCGATGCCGGCCAGGCCTATCTTGCCGCCTGCCGCCGCATCCTCGACGACGTCGGCGAGGCCGAACGCACGGCAGCCGGCGAATACAGTGCTCCGACCGGCGAACTGGCCATCACCGCGCCGGTCGTCTTTGGCCGCCTGCACGTGCTGCCGGTCGTCACCGGCTTTCTCGCCGCCTATCCAGACGTGGACATCCGCCTGACATTGGCAGACCGCATAACCCAGCTGGTCGAGGACCATTTCGATCTCGCCATCCGCATCGGCCAGTTGCCCGATTCGAGCCTGGTCGCCATCGGCGTCGGCGCGATCCGCCGCGTCGTCTGCGTCAGCCCGGCCTATCTGGCCGACCACGGCACGCCGACCACCCCGGAGGATCTGGAAACACACGATTGCATCACCTTCGAGGGACTTGCCTCCGCCGCCAGTTGGAGCTTCACCAAGGGCAAGGCCGAAATCCCGGTTCGGGTCCGCTCCCGGCTTCAGGTCAACACCGCCGAAGCGGCCATCGATGCGGCGATTGCCGGCGTCGGGCTGACACGCGTGCTTTCCTACCAGATCGAAGCCGCGCTGCGGTCCGGCACGCTGCGCGTCCTACTGCAGGAATTCGAGCCGGCGCCATGGCCGGTAAGCCTGGTGCATGCGGGCCACGGCCTGCTGCCGGTCAAGCTGCGCGCCTTCCTCGATTTTGCCGCTCCGCGCCTGAAAGAGCGGCTGGCGCGGCTGATGTAGCGGAACCAAGCCAGCCCCCATCGGCGGCCGTTCTTCGTCGCCAACCAAAGCGCCCTGCGGCCATTTCCTTTTTTCCCGCGCTTGGTGTAACCAACGCTCACCTCCTCACCGGGCTCCCCCCAAATGCTTTACATCAGATCGCTGACGTTCAATTTCGTCTTCTACGTCAACCTGATCGTCCAGATGATCCTCTGGACCCCCTACTATTTCCTGTCGCCCCGGCACCGCGCCTGGTTCGTGCCGAAATTCTGGTCGCGCACCTCGATGTGGCTCCATGACAAGATCGCCGGAACGAAGAACGAGATCACCGGCCAGGAAAACCTGCCCGAAGGCTCCTTCATCCTGGCGCCCAAGCACCAGTCGTTCTGGGATGCGATCGCCTTCTTCCCCTTCCTCCAAGACCCGCTCTATATCCTCAAGCGGGAACTGACCTGGATCCCGTTCTTCGGCTGGTACATCATGAAGATGCGCATGATCCCGGTTCATCGCGGCAGCCGCTCGAAAGCGCTGAAGGCAGTGGTCGCCGCGACCAAGGAGGAGATGGCGCGCAACCCCCGCCAGCTCATCATCTATCCCGAAGGTACCAGACGCGCGCCGGGCGATGAACCGGCCTACAAATACGGCATCGTCGAAATCTATGCGCAGCTTGGCGTTCCGGTGGTGCCGGTTGCCCATGTCGCCGGCCTGTACTGGCCGCGCCGGAAATTCCTGCGCTACCCCGGCACCATCAAGGCACGCTTCCTGCCGCCGATCCCGCCCGGCTTGAGCAAGGACGAATTCATGGCCCGGCTGATCGGCGAGACCGAGGCTGCCTGCGACCAATTCCTGATTGATGTGGCGCGCGGTCCGAGCCCGCCTGCCTTGCCTCCGACAGCGGTGAAAAGGCTGCAAGAGCTGGACGCGGCTGAAAGAACCAAAGCCTGAATCGGAAGTCTCCGGCCGACAGTTCTCAGCCGAACATCGCCAGCGCGGTGGTCAACGCCAGCGTCGCGGCAAAGACCAGATTGATGATCCGCGAGGCTGCCGGTCGGCGCAGGAAGCGCGCGAACCCAGCCCCCGCGACAAGCCACAGAGCGTGGATGGCAACGATCATCAGGGCGAGAGCCGTCAGCTTCAGCCATGGACCAAGCTCAGTGGCGCCCTGTTTGGACGAAGCACCGGCGAACACGGCGGCGATCGCCACATAGGCCTTTGGATTGGCGACCGCGAGAAGGAATCCAGCCAGCCATGTTGGACACGAAGCCTCGGCGCCGCGTGCTGCCATGGGCGGCGCCGTGGCGATCTTGAAGGCGAGATAGGGGATGTAGGCCGCGGAAGCGAAAGCCAGCAACGGCGCCAGCCTCGGCATCGCGGTGAGCACCGCCACGACCCCGGTCGCGACAACCAGAAGCACGGCGATCGTGCCCAGTATGATTCCCCAGGCATAACCCAGCGAGCGGCGCAAACCGAAGGCAGCGCCAACGGCGGTAACGCTTATCGTCGCCGGTCCCGGGCTGCCCATGATCACCAGGGCGGCAAGCATCAGCGCGAGAAGTTGTCCCCAAAAATCCGGCTGCGAAAGAAGCGGCTCAGCCATTTTATCCTCTGTCCTGCCTTGCGCGAAGAGACGGTATGGCAGGACCAGAGGGGCGTCTTGGACGTTCGTGCGAGGCGTCGCGACTGAGCTTCAGCCGCTCGCCTTGTCGAGTTCGGTCATGTCGGCGGCGGTCAGTTTCAGCGACGCCGCCCTGATCAGGCTGTCCATCTGTTCAGGCTTGGTGGCGCTGGCGATCGGCGCGGTGACGCCCGGCCGAGCGATAACCCAGGCAAGCGCCACTTCCGCCTGCTTGGCCGAATGCCTTGATGAAACCGCGTCGAGTGCCGCAAGGATGCGCATGCCGCGCGCATTGAGATAGTCCTTCACCCCGCCGCCACGCGGGCTTTGACCGAGATCGGCCTCGCTGCGGTATTTGCCGCTGAGGAAACCCTTGGCCAGGCTGAAATAGGTGATGACGCCGATGTCCTCGGCCACGCATAGATCGCGCAACGGCCCGTCGAAGGACGAGCGATCGTAAAGATTGTATTCCGGCTGCAGCACCTCGTAGCGCGGCAGGCTGCGCAAGCTCGCCACATCGAGTGCGGCACGCAACTGGCCGGCGTCGAGATTCGAACAGCCGGCATAGCGGATTTTGCCCTTGGCGAGCAGCTTCTCGTAGGCGCCAAGCGTTTCTTCATAGGGCGTTGCAGGGTCCGGCCAATGCGACAGATAGAGATCGATAAACTCGGTCTGCAGCCGCTTCAGCGATGCATCGACGGCCTTTTCGATGTATGCGGCGGACAGGTCCTTGTGCCCCTGCCCCATATCCGAACCGACCTTGGTGATCACCACGACTTTGTCGCGATTGCCACGGTCTTTCATCCATTTGCCGATGATGTTTTCCGATTCACCGCCTTTGTGGCCGGGAACCCAGCGCGAATAGGCATCCGCCGTATCGATGGCGTTGAGGCCGGCGCCGACGAAGCGGTCGAGCAGGTCGAACGAGGTTTTCTCGTCGGCGGTCCAGCCGAAGACGTTGCCGCCCAGAACCAGCGGCGCGATGGACAGGTCGGTGCGACCGAGACGACGTTTCTGCAAGGCGGATCTCCGGGATGATTGGGGCGGGCAAATGGCGCCCGCGGGCTGAGGGTCGGAGCCTAACCTAGGTCTTGCCTGAACGAGGTCAAAGGCCTGGCCGCCTTTTTCCGCAGAGCCAGCTTCACAAAGGCGCGACCTGCCTGGCGACATCCTCCAGCCAGTGGTCGCTTATGCCCAACGCCTCGAGATGCTCAAGCGTGCTCAGCACATAGTCCTCGTTGTTGCCGGACTGGCCGACCGCGCCGCGCACCACGGCCGCCGCATCCGCCGCGTCGAGCGCTCCGGCATATTGGTCGTGGTGGCGGTCGACAATGTAGACCACCGCGTCGACCGTACCGCCCCCGTCGAGGCGAATCTTGAGCATGCGCTCCAGATAGACATTGGTGACCAGTTCGCGCTCGCGAAGATAGGCCATGACCTCGTCGCGCAAGTCGCCGGGGACGCGGAATGCGAGGCCGACGCAGGACCCGCCGCGGTCGAGGCCGAGCACCAGCCCCGGCCGCTCGCGCGTTCCGCGATGCACGAAGGAATAGACGCAGAGCGAGCGCCGGTAGCCATGCAGGCGGGCACGCTGTGTTTCGACATGCGCGAATCCCGGCCGCCAGATCAGCGAGCCATAGCCAAACACCCAAAAATCGCCCATATCGCCGCGCCTGATTGCAAAAGATGCCAACACCGAACCGGACCGGTGTTTTTTCCGCCCGTCCCGTCTAACTATTCGTCTGTCTACCTGGCGGAATCGCCTACCCGTCCGCAACACCCATGCGTTAACGAGAGCCAAAGCATGACGTCAAGTGACGAACGCCAGCCGAACAAACGTCGCCGTGTGGTCTGGCTTGCAGCATTCATCGTCGTGCTGTTCGCCCTCTACAGCGGCGGCTGGTTCTATCTGGCTGACCGCGTCAGGAGCGAAGCCGACAAGGCGGTTGCCACGCTCAACAAGAATGGCGTCGAGGCCGGCTGCGGCAATCTCCAGGTCAGCGGCTATCCCTTGAGCTTTACCGTCTCCTGCGACAACCTCGCCTATGAGGACGATGCCAAGAACATTGCGGCTTCAGCCGGCAGTTTCAACGCAGCCGCCCAGATCATCCAGCCTCTGTCGCCGGTTGCCAATCTGCGCGGCCCGCTCAGGACCTCCGTTCCGGACATGGTGCCGCTGTGGATAGACTGGGACAATCTGCAGGCCAATTTCAAATTGTGGTGGCCGCTGCCGCAGCGGATTTCGCTGGAGGCAGAGGGCCTTTCCGGCCAGACCGACCCGGCCGACGACACCGATCCGGTGCAACTGTTCAGCGCCGGCAAGGCATCGGGTCAGTTGCAGCCCAACGGTGAGGATATCGACTATCTCGGCAGTTTCGGCGATCTCGAGATCGACCCCGACGCAATTGGCGGGCGCGTGCTTCCGGCGCTCGATGCCAGTGGCGACGTCACGCTGAAGAACGGTGTCGCGTTGATCGGCACGCAGGTGAAGAGCCTTCGTGGCCAGGCGATCGAAATCCGCAACCTCGACCTGTCGTCGGGGACGGCGCGCATCACCGTTTCGGGACCGCTCTCGGTCGATGCCGAGGGCCTGATCAACGCCGATCTGATGATCAGGCTGAAGGACCCGAAGGCGGTGGCGGCCATTCTCGGCGCCGCCATACCCGAGCAGAAAAGCCAGATCGAGCAGGGCTTTGCTGCCCTGGCGGTGCTCGGCAACGAACCGTCGATGCCGCTGAAGGTGGTCAGGGGCAAGGCCTCGCTCGGCTTCATTCCGCTGGGCAAGATCAAGCCGGTGGAATAGCGCTGCGATGGCAAGACCCGTGAAGCTGCTGAGCGTTGGCGCTTTGACGCTGGACACCATCCTGCGCGTCGAGACGCTGCCCGTGCATCAAGGCAAGTTCATTGCCTCCGACGGCGTCCAGATCGCCTCGGGCATGGCCACGAGTGCTGCCTGCGCCGCGCATCGCCTGGGGGCCGAGGTATCGCTGTGGGCGAGCGCGGGTGACGATGCCGTCGCCGACCAGCTCATCGCCGGCATCGAGGCCGAAGGCGTCGATTGCACCTTTGTGCGCCGCGTCAGAGGCGCCCGCTCGGCGCTGGCCTCGATCCTGGTCGACGCGTATGGCGAGCGCATCATCGTGCCGTTCTATGACGGGCTTGCCCAGGCCGATCCCGAAGCCTTGCCGGTCGCCGACCTCACGGCATTCGACGCCGTACTGGTCGATGTCCGCTGGCCAGGTGCGGCAGCCCTTGCCCTGAGAGCGGCGCGCGCCCTCGGCCGGCCGGCAATCCTCGATGCCGATACCGCACCGTTGCAGATCCTGGAACAGCTGTTGCCGCTCGCCACGCACATCGTCGCTTCGGAAACGGCGGCGCGCATTGTCTGCGGCCAGGCGCTCGATCCGGAAACGGCTTGCGCCGATCTCGCCAGCCGCACCGACGCTTTTGTCGCAGTGACAGGCGGCGCGGCGGGCAGTTGGTGGCACGACCGTCGCGCAGGCTGCGTGCGCCATGTCGCGGCACCGAAGATCAAGGCGATCGACACATTGGCCGCCGGCGATGTCTTTCACGGCGCCTTCGCCGTCGGGCTGGCGGAAGCCATGCCGGTCGAGCAGGCTTTGCGCTTTGCCAGTGCGGCCGCCGCGCTCAAATGCCTGCGCTTCGGCGGCAGGCTTGGTGCGCCGAACCGGGCCGAGACGCTGGCCATGGTTGCGCAGACCTGGCCAGCCTGAAACTGACTTAGCCCTTCGCGGGATGCTCGACGGCCTGGCGACCGAAATCGGGCACGTCGATGTCCTGGCCGGCCTCGATGATCGAGCGGCGCACAGCGCGGGTGCGGGTGAACAGGTCGAAGAGTTTTTCGCCGTCCCCCCAGCGGATCGCGCGTTGCAGGGACGCCAGATCTTCCGAGAACCGCGCCAGCATTTCGAGGATGGCGTCCTTGTTGTGCAGGCACACATCCCGCCACATGGTCGGATCGGAAGCGGCAAGACGCGTGAAGTCGCGGAAGCCGGAAGCCGAATATTTGATCACTTCGGACTTGGTCACCGACTGCAGATCATCGGCGGTGCCGACGATGTTGTAGGCGATGATGTGCGGCAGGTGCGAGACGATGGCCAGCGTCATGTCGTGATGCTGCGGGTCCATGGTATCGATGTTGGCGCCGCAGCGGCGCCAGAACTCCGACAGCCGCTCCAGCGCGTCCGCGTCGGTATCGGGCAGCGGCGTGAAGATGCACCAGCGATTGTCGAACAGGTCGGCGAAGCCGGCGTCGGGGCCGGATTTTTCCGTGCCCGCCAGCGGGTGGCCGGGAATGAAATGGACGCCTTCAGGGACATAAGGCTGCATCTGCGCGATGACAGACGCCTTGGTCGAGCCGACATCGGTGAGGATCGCGCCCTTCTTCAGCGCCGGCGCGATTTCCTCGGCCACCGCGCCGGATGAGCCGACCGGCACCGAAATGACGACTAGGTCGGCATCGCGGACCGCCTCTTTCGCATCGGTGGTATAGCTATCGCCGAGCCCGAGTTCCTCGGCTCGCACCAGCGTCGCCGCACTGCGCGTTGATATGGCCACGTGACGGGCCAGCCCCTCGCGGCGGATGACGCGGGCCAGCGACGAGCCGATCAGGCCGATGCCGACCAGCGCGATCTTTTCAAACATCGGTGATGTCATGGCGTTCTAGCTTTTCAGAAATGTCGTGAGAGCGGCGACAACGCCGCGATTGGCTTCTTCGGTGCCGACGGTCATGCGCAACGCGTTGGGAAAGCCATAGCCCGAAACGCGCCGCAATATATAGCCGCGCGCCGTCAGATAGTCGTCCGCCGCCGCCGCCGAATGCTTCTGATCGTCAGGAAAATGAACGAGGACGAAATTGCCGACGCTCGGCGTTACCCGCAGCCCGAGCTTTGTGAATTCCTCGCTCAGCCAGGCCAGCCAGGTCTCGTTGTGCGCCACGCTGCGCTCGACATGGGCGCGGTCGCGGATGGCTGCGATACCGGCCTCGATCGCCGTCGCATTGACGTTGAAGGGACCCCGCACGCGGTTGATGGCGTCGACGATATGCATCGGCGCATACATCCAGCCGATCCGCGCTCCGCCGAGGCCGATCTTGGAGAAGGTACGGGTCATCACCACGTTCTGGGCAGCACCGACCAGCTCGATGCCGGCCTCATAGTCGTTGCGGCGGACATATTCGGCATAGGCCGCGTCTAGCACCAGAAGCACGTGCCTGGGCAGGCCGGCATGCAGGCGGCGCACCTCCTGGAAAGGCACATAGGTGCCGGTCGGATTGTTGGGATTGGCCAGGAACACGATCTTGGTGCGCGGCGTGACGGCTGCGAGGATGGCGTCGATATCGGCGCGCTCGTCTCTTTCCTTGATCGTCACCGGAACGGCACCTGCCGACTGGATGTAGATCTTGTAGACCATGAAGGCGTGTTCGGTGATGACAGCCTCGTCGCCGGGCGCCAGATAAGTCTGCGCCAGCAGGCCGAGGATCTCGTCGGAGCCGTTGGAGCAAATGATGTTCTGCGGGTTGAGACCATGCACCTCGGCGATCGCTTCGCGCAGCCGCCTGGCGGTGCCATCTGGGTAGACGTCGAGCTTTCCGGCAATCTCGCGCGCGGCTTCGATCGCTTTCGGCGAGGGCCCTAGCGGATTCTCGTTCGAGGACAGCTTGTGAACCTTGGCGACGCCCGCGGGCGCCGTGCTCTTGCCCGGCACATAGGCGTCTATGTCCATGATGCCCGCGCGCGGGGTTGGACGTGCCTGGTCCGGTGTCTGGCTCATGTCGCAAAATCCGTCGAGAACGCTTCCTGAGGGAAGCCGCAGCGGAAATACAAGCCGTGGCCTGCAATGTCGAGAGGCGACAGCCACCGCCCAAGGCTGGCCGTTGACGCCGGCGCGCCACAGCCCTAGAAGGGGAGCGGACTTCCGTGGTGATTTGGCCGGTCGGCTTGCAGCCACGTTAAACAACTTGCTAAAGGGCCGTTTGCATCCTGTAACCGGCTTTGCAACCGCAATGCCGGTTTTTTGTTGTCCGCGCCGGCCGGACACCCGGATCGGCATCGACTTTCGACAAGCGCGATGCGTGGGCTCAAAGTGTGAGATGGATGTCATGGCCGTTCTGCGTGCCCGCAAAACCAACAACGAGGTCGACCAACCGTCGAGCCCGGTTTTGCGTTTTGGATCCGACAAGCCGCTCAAGCTGGACGCCGGCACGCTGCTGTCACCGTTCCAGATCGCCTACCAGACCTACGGCACGCTGAACGATGCCCGCTCCAACGCCATCCTCGTCTGCCATGCACTGACCGGAGACCAGCACGTCGCCAGCACCAATCCGGTGACCGGCAAGCCTGGCTGGTGGGAAGTGCTGATCGGCCCCGGCAAGATCATCGACACCAATCGCTTCTTCGTCATCTGCTCCAACGTCATCGGCGGTTGCCTTGGGTCCACCGGTCCGGCCTCGACCAATCCCGCCACCGGCAAGCCCTATGGGCTTGACCTGCCCATTATCACCATTCGCGACATGGTGCGGGCGCAGCAGATGCTGATCGACCATTTCGGCATCGAAAGGCTGTTCTGTGTGCTCGGCGGCTCTATGGGCGGCATGCAGGTGCTGGAATGGGCATCGAGCTATCCGGAGCGCGTCTTCTCGGCGCTGCCGATCGCCACCGGCGCGCGCCATTCCTCGCAGAACATCGCCTTTCATGAGGTTGGCCGGCAGGCTGTCATGGCCGATCCGGACTGGCATGGCGGCAAATATTTCGAGCACGGCAAACGCCCGGAAAAGGGCTTGGCGGTGGCGCGCATGGCCGCCCACATCACCTATCTGTCGGAAGCCGCGCTGCACCGCAAATTCGGCCGCAATTTGCAGGACCGCACCGCGCTGACCTTCGGCTTCGATGCCGACTTCCAGATCGAGAGCTATCTGCGCCACCAGGGCATGACCTTCGTCGATCGCTTCGACGCCAATTCCTACCTCTACATGACGCGGTCGATGGACTATTTCGACCTTGCCGCCGACCATGGCGGCCGGTTGGCCGATGCCTTCGCCGGAACGAAAACCCGCTTCTGCCTGGTGTCTTTCACCTCGGACTGGCTGTTTCCGACCGAGGAGAGCCGCTCGATCGTGCATGCGCTCAACGCCGCCGGCGCATCGGTATCCTTCGTCGAGATCGAAACCGACCGCGGCCACGACGCATTCCTGCTCGACGAGCCGGAACTGTTTGCCGCCATAAACGGGTTCATCGGCTCGGCGGCCCGGGCGAGAGGGCTCAGCGCATGACCCCGAAAAATTGCAGGCTTTTCGGATCGGGATCGTGCGCCAGGCAGGGGGCGAAGCCATGAGCGTCAACCGCGACCAGCGCGTCGACCTCGAGGTCGTCGCCAACCTCATCCCGCCACAGTCGCACGTGCTCGATGTCGGCTCGGGCGACGGCTCGCTGCTCGAATTGCTGCAGGACACCAAGCAGGTCGACGGCCGTGGGCTCGAGCTGTCGCAGCGCGGCGTCAACGAATGCGTGGCGCGCGGCCTCTCGGTCATCCAGGGCGATGCCGACAAGGACCTCGAATTCTATCCCGACAAGGGCTTTGACTTCGTCGTCCTGTCACAGACGCTGCAGGCCACCCGCAACCCGAAGCTGGTGCTCGACGAACTGCTCAGGATCGGCAACCGCGCCATCGTCTCCTTCCCCAATTTCGGCCATTGGCGGGTGCGCCTGTCGCTGTTCGTCAACGGCCGCATGCCGGTGACCAAGGACCTGCCCTATTCCTGGTACGACACGCCCAACATCCACTTCTGCACCATCCGCGATTTCGTCAATCTGTGCGACGAACTCGGCGCGACAGTCGAGAAGGCAACCGCCCTCGACGCTGCCGGGCAGAAGATCGGCCTGTCGATGCCGTGGTGGTTCTGGAACTTCTTCGGCCAGCAGGCAGTGTTCTTGCTGAAACGGTAATATTGATCGCCATGTATCTCTTTCGTAGGCGCCCTCTGCCAGTTGAAATCCCACCGGACATGCGGGCTGGGTTGAAAGCCGGAATTCTCATCTGCACCTCACCGCGCAGCGGCAGCAACCACCTAGCCGGATTGATGGCAGCCACCGGGCTTGGCAACCCACTCGAGTGGTTCGGGGGCCGCCGTGTTCTAGAAATGCCGAACTATCCCCGCGACCCCCGTGCCCAGGTTTTGCGTGCACTGAAGGACGGGCGGTCTCCCTCCGGGATTTACGCGGTCAAACTGTTTGCCAGCCAGTTTTCACAGGTTGCCAAAACCGTGGATCTCCCCGCAAGCCTTCCAAAGCTGCGCTATATGCGGTTGACGCGTGGGGACCTCGTTGGTCAAGCAGTTTCGTGGACCCGCTCGTCAGAGTGGTCGGTTCCGCTCTACCGAGGCCGATCAGAAGAGACCATGCTACGACGGCAAAGCAATCGCGGACTCGCTTGAAAAAATCATCCTGGAAAATCTGGCCTGGGATGTCTGGTTTGCAAAAAACGGATTGTCCTTCCTATCACTGACATACGAAGAACTCCTTGAACATCCACGGACCTGCCTTGAAAGGGCTGCATCTCTGGTCGACGCCAAGCTTGTCTTGAAACCCGGGTCTGATCTCGATTCGGGCCTCGATATTCAACGAGACACCATCAATGAGGAGTGGAGAGAGCGGTTCTTGGCGGAATATTCTGACACGTCGAACTTCCATGCCAACAATTGCCGTCGCGGTTTTCTTAAAAAGAGGAGCTCAAGGTTCTCGATCTGATCGAACGGCATTGTACGAGAACACGAAGCATCCAGGGGCGCCAGAGATGCGATGTTATTGATCAAAGCGCATCGCCGTCCATGGCGATCACGAGCACAAATTCTTATTGCACGCTGGTTTGACAGCCCGCCGAGAGCGTTATAGCCACATCGGCACTAATAACTTGATCGGTTCAGATATGGCTCAAGAGCGTCCAACGTATTCACTCGTCGTCGAAATGGAGAATGCAAAATCGATCGACTGGGACGAGATCGGCGTTGGGATGAAGGCCTTGGCTCGGGAAATCACATCGGTTTCAGCAACCGGTTTAGTGCGACCAAGGATCGTTATTTCTCACGGGGGAGCAGAGTCGGACGAGGATGCGTTGCGTCGTGAGATTTCGAATGAGGCCCCGCAGCTCGGTCAGGTTGCCGAACTCGTCTTCACGGCTTTCCCTGGCGGCCGATATTACGACCTGAAGAACAACGGCATGCTGGCATCGGACGGAGATATCGTCATCTTTATGGATTCCGACGTGGTCGCGGAACCAGGATGGCTACCAGGACTGCTTGAGCCCTTTGAAAACTCTGAAGTTATCTGCGCAAACGGATATACATACCTCTCATACGACGATTTCTTTTCAAGAACGTTTGCGTTGATCTGGTTTTTCCCGATGGCCCGTGGAGACGGGCGATTTGCCTCGAAGCGAGCGATCAACGCTAACAATGTAGCGTTTCGACGCGAGTGGATCGTCAGCCATCCTTTTCCAAAACATAACGGCTTCAAGGTTTCCTGCACTTTGCTGATGCGCGAACTGCTGCGGGAGGGCCACAAAATTCATAATGTCGACGCACGCGTTTATCACTATTCGCCGCGGGGCTGGCGGTTCTTTTACTGGCGCGCCCTGGTTACAGGTCGCGACGCCGACCGGAAGTTCGTTGCGCTCAATTCGCCGAGCCGCGCGCGACGGATAGTCAAGTCTTTCAGCCGGTGGCTCACCATGTCATGGCGCACGACACGACGGATCGTAGGCCATGCCCGGGAAACGGGGATGCCGCTTTGGCAGGTTCCCTTTTCTCTGATTGTCGGTCAGGCATTTTATGGTTTGGCGTTTTGGGGCCAGTTCAGTTTTGCGACTGGCATGGTTCGTGACAAAATTGAAACTGTGCCCGACTATGTTGGGCACAGCTAGACGCTTTACCGCCATTCCTTGAACCGCGGTTCAGCGTCCAATTGATCCTTGACCCGTCGATTGTTCCAGAACATCCGTGGCCTTGTGCGGATGTTCGACGCCGTCGACGAACACGACATCGGCCTCCGAATTGTCCGTGCGCAGCGCCAGTATCGCCCGGTAGGCGGGCGAATTGTACCAGCCACGCACATGCTGCCTGTCGGGAAATTCTATGATGATCAGATGGCCAGGCCAGTCGTTCTCGATCACCTCCACATCGCCGCCATGAACCAGAAAACGGCCGCCGAAAGGTTCCAGCGTGGCATCGATCTTGTGCAGATATTCGACGATCTGCGGACCCATTGCGGCTTGGCGCATATGGGCGACGGCGTAAGCGGCCATGACTGGACTCCCTTGTCATCAAAGCCGAGTTGCCGGCCTCGCATGGGCAATCTGACCAAACGCCGAGCGCTAAGCGATTACGTCTGAGGTAATGAGATGTATGCTACCTGTCATGATGGGTGGCTTCCATGGTGATTCGCAATGCTATGTGCGGCGGTGCTGTTGCAATTGGAACGCTAGCAGCGGGGATTCGTTGTCTCGCGCGGATTGAGTACCGGCACGGTGGGTGACAGGGGCAGTCGTTTTTTGTAGCGTCGCGCCGACTGTGATGCGGTGTAGAGGAAGGGAAGTCCAATCCATTCGACCGTTCTGAAAATCGAAAAGTCCTGGACAGACGCGCAACCCTGCGCAGGAAACAGCTGACAGACATGGCCGGGATCCAACCGACACCTCTCATCACGGTCATTACGCCGACCCACAACCGACGCGAAACGGTGTTGCGCGCCGTGGACAGCGTACTCTCCCAGAGCATGTCGAGGCTTGAGCACATTGTCGTCGACGATGGTTCGACTGATGGAACCGAAGCGGCGCTGGCCCGTATCCAGGACCCGCGGCTGATCTATGTCGGGGCGAAATGGCGAGGCGCCAACGCTGCCAGGAATGCCGGCATCGAGCGCGCGCGGGCACCGTTGGTGACGTTCCTCGATTCCGACGACATCTACATGCCGCACCGGCTTGAACGAACCCTGACCTGGTTCGATGAGAATCCTGCACTGCAAGTGCTGATCAGTTCGTTCGTGTCCCTGAAAGGCAATCGCATCACAAACTGCGTCAACCCCGAGGCGTTCGTGAGCCCCGCAATGCTGGAGCGGACGCTGGTTGGGCAGACCATCTTCATTGCCGGCTCCGCGATCACCGCTCGCCGCGAAGCCTTGCTGGCCATCGGCGGCTACGACAGCGACATCACCCGCATGCAGGATCGCGAATTGCTGCTGCGCCTTGCCCGGCGCTTCGGTGCGCAGTTGTCCAGGGATCTGGACTGGACGAAATACAATTCGGAGAACTCGATTTCCGGCCGCCGTGACGGCTATGTCGAGGCCTATGCGAACCTGATGGGCAAACATCCGCATATTGCCCATGCCTACCCGCACATTCCGCCTTACATGATCTCGCGGCAGCTCATCGCCGACATCCTGCGAGGCAGGATACCGGAGGCATTTCAGGGCTACATGGCCAACCGTTCATCCAAAACGCTTGGCTATTCGCTGCCGGAATTGATGCAAGGCTATGTCCATGGCCGGCGCTGGCGCCGCGATCTCTCCAACGAGTTTCGCAATCAATTTGGTGCCCGGCCCGCTTAAACCGATAGGGATTCCGGGAAATTGTGGAATGGTTTTTCCTCCGGATCGCGTTAACCCCTCTGTCGAGAGCTCAACGGTCAAGTTCGGGAAAATACGGATCCGATAGAAACCGCCTGTCCCGTTCGCCTTGCAGGCAGTCTATCGGCGTCGCCGCGTCGACGGGGACACTTCTCACCTCGTCCTGAATGCCGCTCACTTCCAGGAGCAGCTTCCGCCGGATGGCTGTCGAAAACTCGGCGGCGGCATAGATAGGCAGCACGAAGGAACCGGGTCCGCCGATCACGCACTGCGCATAATACTGGTCGAGATGGCTGAAGGTGGGCGACGGGCTGATCAGGATCGGCAGGCCGTTGACGATGATGCCTTTGGCAGTCGCCGCATCACGCGTCGCGGTGACCGGCGGCCCGATATTGTTCGGTCCGTCGCCCGAAATGTCGATGACGCTGCGTTCGCCCTGGAAAGACGTGCGGTCGAAAAGCTCGGTGCCGAAGGCCAGCGCGCCGGAAATCGAAGTGCCGCGAAAGCTGCGGAACGGACGAGCCGCGACCTTGTCGGCAAAGCTGTTCGCGCTCTCGGCACTATCGATAATCTGCCAGCCGATGACCGCGTCGTCGCGCACCGTGCCGGCCCATTCGAAATAGGTCAGCGCTATGCGGCCCTTGGCGCCGGCGCGGACAGCCTTGATGAAGTCGGGATGCCGCAGCGCCTCGACATAACCGGCCCGCTGCAGGGCGAACTCCTTCTCGTCCATCGACAGCGAGATGTCGACCGCCAGCACCAGCTCGACGTCGACGGCGAGCGCATCCGGCGGCGAGGCGGCCGGGGCAGCCTGGGCGCAGGCAAGACAGGCAAGCAGGCGCAGAGCATCAAGCATGGCCGTCGCCAAGATTGTTTCTCCCGAGGAGCTTCCCTCGCGATCGCGGCAAAATAAAGCTCTGCTTCCCTCGCCCGGAAATCAGCTCATTTCTTGCGACGAGCGGCGGCTGGCGGCGGTTCGATCGCGCCGGCTCTGACGCGGGCGGGCTTCAGGGCTGGCGCACCGGAATCCTTGATGATCGTCAACGCGCGCGGGAAGAAGTGGTTGTTGTGCTGGCCGCGCCCGATGTTGAGGATCGCTGTCCCCGGCAAACGCTTATCGAGCATCGACAGCACGCGTCTTAGCGATGGGCCGTCGAACGCATCCAGCGCCTCATCGATGATCACCCATTTCGGCTGCCGCAAGGCGAGCCTGGCGAAGGCCAGCGAGCGTTGTTCGTCATCGCCCAACTCATGGTCCCAACGCCCGGCGCGGTCGAGCGACGAGGATAGCCGTCCCAGACCGACCTCGGCCAGCACCGCCGAAATGTCGGCATCGTTCGCCGGCGCGGGCCCGTTCGGGTGATCGAGGACCTCGCGCAACGTGCCGACCGGAAAATAAGGCACGCGCGGCACGAATATGGGGGTTTCTCCCGCCGGCAGGCCGATCCGGCCGCTTCCCCATGGCCACAGGCCGGCAATGGCACGAAAGAACAGCGTCTTGCCCGCACCGGGGTCGCCGGTGATCATCACGCGCTCGCCGGGGCGGATTTCGACATGCGGGTCGGCGAGTCTGGTGCAACCCTCCGGCGAGGTCACTTCGAGCTTCTCGAAAGTCAGGCTGCCATTGACGTTTTGGCCGAAGGCGATGCGCTTTTCCGTGTCGTGCAGCGCATCGGTTTCATCGAGCGCGATGCGGAAATCGGCCACGCGCATCAGCGTGGCGCGCCAATCGGCGATACTGCCGATGTTGTTGATGAACCAGCGCAAGGAGGAGTGGACCTGGTTGAAGGCGCCGACCGCCATCATCAGCCCGCCAAAGCTGATATCACCTGAGAAATAGACCGGCGAAGCGACCAGTATGGGCGCCACGACGGTGATCCAGCCATAGGTGTCGGTCACCCAGGACAGGTTGATCTGGGCGGCGTAGATGCGCCGCATGGCGCCCAGCACCGTGCCGAGATCGAGTTCGAGCCGCCGCCTGGCGTCGGCCTCGCCATGATACAACGCAATGGCATCGACATTCTCGTTGACGCGCACCATCGAGGAGCGCAGCTCGGCTTCGCGTGTATAGCGGTCGCTGTTCAGGCGGATGAGCGGGCGCCCGACCAGCCAGCTCAGCCAGGAGGCGATGCCGGCGTAAAGGATGGCGGCCCAGACCATGTAGCCCGGTATGGCCAGCGAGGTCCCGCCGATGTGGAACACGAAGCCCGAGGACAGCTCCCACAGCACCCCGACGAAGGACACCAGCAGGATGCACGACTGCAGCAGGCCGACGCCGAGATCGGTTGACAGGTCGGACAGATGCGCGGCGTCCTGCTGCATGCGCTGGTCGGGATTGACGCCGATGGCGCCGGCATTGGCCAACCGGAAGGCGCGCGCCGGCCGCATCCACTGATCGATCAGATCCAGCGTCAGCGCCTCGCGCAGTTTGAGCCTGATCATCTGGTTGAGCCAGGTCTGGCCGATATTGAGCACCAGCAGCCCGCCGGCGATCATCGCGAAGACGAGGAGCTGGTGCAGGAAGGCCGCCATGTCGCGGCGCGCAAGCGCATCGTAGAAAGGCTGGTTCCAGCGGTTGAGCAGAACCTGGCCGATCGACGTTGCGATGATCACGGCCATGATGCCGACCGATGTCCACTGCAACCATTTGCGAACCGGCGATCCCGCCAGCGCCCGCCGGATCGTCATCAGCTGATCGCGCAGGCTGCTGGCTTCGACCGCCACGGCAACCGGCTGAACGGCGGCGGCATTGTCCGGTTGATCAGCCATGGCCGAGGTCCTTGCGTCAGTGCTGAAACCGGATGGAGAAACTTGACAGGCGTTCGTATGGGCTGCCGGATAAACTGTCGGCCCGCTTGCGACAGATAGGCAGGGAAACGACGTCAGGCACGCTTGCCGTGATCACGAAGCCGTCACCCGCGCAGCCGAGGGCTCGGCACCGGCTTTGTGACGGCCAAGCCGGGTGGCGCCATGCGGCGACAGCACCGGCACGAAGACGCGGCGCGAGGCGCGCTGGACGACGGGCACGCCTTGATAGAGCCGTTTCTGCGCCTCGACGACGATGACGCCGGAAAAGATCGGCCACAGCCGCCGGCCGGCGCGCTCCAGCACATTGTGGAAGCGCATCATGAAACGGCGCCTCGACGGCGGAAAGAACAGCGCATCGGACCAGGCGGCGGGCGTAAAATTCGCCTCGCGCAGCAATTCGGTTAGCTGGCCGCGCGAAAAGGGCCGGCCATTGCCGAATGGGGTGTGCTCGAAGCGCGCCCAGACACCGCGCCGGTTGGGCACGACGATGACGACCCGGCCAGCCGGCGACAGCACGCGCCAGATCTCGTTCAGCGTCTCACGTGGGTTCTCGACATGTTCGAGCGAATGGACGAGCAGCATGCGGTCGATGCAGGAATCGACCAGCGGCAGTTCCTCGTCGAAGACCAGTGCCGTCGCCGTCGGCCCTGTCGCCGGCCACACCACCGCGCCCTGCGTCGCCGGCATGAAGGCGAAGACCCGCTCGGCGTCGGTGCCGAACCGCTCCAACCACGGCAAGGTGTAGCCCAGACCAACCAGCCGCTCGTTGGGCACGACCGCCCATATCGACGACAACGCCATGGTGATCGAACGCTCGGCGAAACGGCCGAGTGTTGTCGAATAGAAGGAGCGAAGATCGACGATGTCGGAATGCATGGCAGGGATGTAGCCGCGATATCGGCGGGTTTCAACAACAGGCCGCGACGACCTGGCATTCCGGGAATGTCACTAGACATTGCGGGATGTTGTTCAACGTCCCGGAATGTTGCTCACATCCAGGATGTCTTCAACATCCAGGATGACATCCACGCGCCGGCGCCCTATGTCTGCGGCCATAAACGGAGAGATGCGATGCCGGTCGAAATCGAACAGTTCATGTGCCGCAGCGACAATTTCGGCGTGCTGGTGCATGATCCCAAAAGCGGCCAGACCGCGATCATCGACGCGCCCGAGGAAGCGCCTATCCTGGCCGCGATAAAGCGCACCGGCTGGACGCCGACGATGATCCTGACCACGCATCATCACATGGATCACGTCGAGGCCAATCTTGCGTTGAAGGAGCGCTTCAAGCTGCGCATCGTCGGCCCGGAAGCGGAAAAGGCCAATATCCCCGGCATCGACGAAACCGTCGAAGACGGCTCGGTCCTCCATCTTGGCGATGAAAAGATCGAAGTCATCGCCACGCCCGGCCACACCGCCGGCCACGTTTCCTACTATTTGCCGGCTTCGGGTGTGGCGTTCACCGCCGACACGCTGTTTGCGCTGGGTTGCGGACGGCTGTTCGAATGCAAGCCGCCGGTGATGTACGATTCGCTGAAGAAGCTGGCCGCGCTTCCGGCCGAAACGATTATTTATTGCGGTCATGAATACACGCTCGCCAACGCCCGTTTCGCGCTGACCGTCGACCCGACGAATTCGGCATTGAAGGAACGCGCCGCCAAGATCGAAAAGCTGCGCGCCGACAATAAGCCGACGCTGCCGACGACGATCGGCGAGGAGCTGTCGACCAATCCCTTCCTGCGCTGGCACGATCCGGCGATCCGCAAGCATCTGGGGCTGGAGAAAGCTTCGGACGCCGAGGTCTTTGCCGAAATCCGCAAGCGCAAGGACAATTTCTAGGCCCGGTGGTATCGTCGCCATGACCAGCTCCGCAGAAATTATCGCGACGCTCGGGCTGAAGCCGCATCCGGAAGGCGGCTGGTATGCCGAGACCTTTCGCGATGGCACCGGCGGCGCGCGCGGCCATTCGACTGCCATCTATTTCCTGCTTGAGGAGCATCAGGTTTCGGCCTGGCACCGGGTCAAGGATGCCGCCGAGGTCTGGCATTTCCATGCCGGCGCCCCGCTGGCGCTGTCGATGTGGGAAGAAGGCAGCCCGAAGGTTGATCAGGTCATAGAACAAGTCCTCGGTATCGATCTCGCAGCCGGTGAGCGGCCGCAGATCGTCGTGCCCGCAGGCTGGTGGCAATCGGCGCGCAGCCTGGGCGAATGGACGCTGGTCGGCTGCACCGTCGCGCCGGGCTTCGAGTTTGCGGCCTTTGAACTGGCGGCACCCGGCTGGCAGCCTGGACAATCCTAACTTGGCAAGAACCCTAATTTAGCAGGAAGCCTAGCGTGGTCGCGAGCTGGGCGGCGTAGTACAGCGCCCAGACGGCGAAGCGCATCCAGGCGCGGTGGGGCGAGATGGCGGCGACCAGGAATTTCTCCGTGGCGAGCAGCCCGTCCGATGCCATGAACAGCACGGCGCCACCGATCACCCACATATTGCTTGTTGTCAGCGCCGAGATGCCCATTGCCAGGATCGCGGCGATATAGACGGTGATCGGGATACGCAGGCTGGGACCGACACGACGCCACAGCGCCGCCAGCACGATGACCACGAACACCGCCATGGCGAGCGCGATCGCTCCGCGCCACGGCTCGGCGCCAAGCACTCCCAACCCGCCACCGCTGCGCAGGAACAGCGCGACATAGACGATGTGAGCGACAAGAAAACTGGCCAGCCCGCCGAGAAAGGCCTTTTCGCCGTCGCGTGACAGGAAGGCGTCGCCAACGGCGCTGAGTGCGAGCGCGGCGACCAGCAGCAGCGGGCCGCCTTGCAGCCCCGCCAGCACGGCAAGCATCGCTACGGCAAGCGTCTTTGCGGCCGAGCGGGCCAGCGTCGGCGGCATGCCAAGCGTGAAGGCGTAGATGACCGCCGCCGCCAGCGAAAAAATCAGTGTCGCATTGGCATTGGCGTCGATGCCGCCCGCAAACGGCATCGTCATGCCTTGGCTCCGCCTTCGGATGCCCGGGCTCCGTCTTCGGATGCCCGGGCTCCGTCTTCGGATGCCCGGGCTCCGTCTTCGGATGCCCCGGCTCCGCTTTCGGATGCCTCGGCTCCGCTCTCGACCGCAGCCGGCTTGCGCAGGAACAGGGATTTTGCGGCGAGCACCGCGCCGCCGGTGATGAGCACGCAGGCGGCGAGGATGCGCAGCGACGGCTCGGCGACGCCGGCCGCGATCAGCACCAGCGTCGACAACAGCGGCGCCGCATAGCTTGCAGCACCCAGCACCTGGATGTTGCCGCGCTTGACGCCGATGTCCCAGGCATAGAAGGCGGCACCCACCGGCATCAGGCCAAGGCCGAGCACGGCCAGCCACTGGCCGACACCGTCAGGCAGAATCGTCTGTTCCAGCGCCAGGTGGCAGGCGAGCGACAGCACCGCGGTCGCCGCGCAGAACCAGGTGACGATGCTGGTCGGCACCGACGGGAAACGCCGCGACAACAACGAGTAGGCCGACCACAGGACGGCGCAGACGGCAGCCATGGCATAGCCGAAGGAATAGCGGGCGTCGAAGGCCAGCCCACCGCCCTTGGTGACGATCAGCACGGTGCCGGCAAGGCCGAGCAGCGCACCGACGACATGGTTCCAGGCCAGTTTTTCGCCCGGCATCAGCGCCGAGCCGAGCACGATCAGCAGCGGCCACAGATAGGCGATCAGGCTCGCCTCCACCGCCGGCGCATTGCGCAGCGCGGTGAAATAGAAAAAGTGATAGCCGAACAGGCCGGCAATGCCGATCAGCCACACCTGCGGCGGTATCTTCTGGCTCTTGTCGGGTGCCGGCATGAACAGCCGCGCGACCAGCCCGACGCCGGTGCCGATCGAGAAGGTGATCGCCGACAGCAAGAACGGCGGCACCTGGCCCGACGCATCGGTGAGCAGTGCGAGCAACGCCCACATGGCGACCGCCGAAAAGCCGATCAGTGTTGCGCGCCCCATTCTGTCTCCAGTGGCGCGCCAATTCCGCGCCTGGCTATTGTACGGCTTCGAAACGCCCGGCGCTGATGGTCAAGGTGCCGATCTGCGTGCCAACCGTGGCACGGATCGGCGCATATACGCCGGTTTGGCCGAGCGGTGCAAACGTCACCATCATGCGGCTTTTGTTCTTGAGATAGTTGAGCGCCTTGCGGCCCTTGCGATAACCCGCCACCGGCTCGAAGCCCATCTGGCAGGTGACGGTGTCGCCCTTGTAGCCCGGGACCGAGATCGTGCCTTTCGACGCGTAGGTCAACGTCAGGTCGGCACGCATCTCGCCGTCATAGAACTTCACCGTGCGGCCGCAGACCTGGTCGAGACTGTCGGCATGAATGACGGTGGCGGCCATGGGATCGAGCACCGATGCCAGGTCGCCGGCACCGAGCGGTACCCAGTTCTTGGGGTCGCGTTTGCCTGGTGCCGGTACGACCTTCGTCGAAGTGACCCTGCCATTGGCAAAGCGGATATCGACCACCGATGCCTTCTTGCCGGAGGTGTAGTCGGCGCGGAATGCCTGCGGCACCATCTTTTTGCCCGCAATCGTGCCTTTGGACGAGATCGTGCCGCGCGTGTCGTCGAACAGCTTGGCGAGACCGGCCGCGGTGACACTGCCTTGGATCGCGTAGGCGCCGTTCTCATAGCGGCTGGAAAACGTTGATTTCGCTATCGAAAGACCAAGAAACGACACCGTGTACTCGCCCTTGAACGACTGCGGCGAGGCAGCAGACGCGGCGGACGGCAAAGCTATGGCAAGCATGGCAACAAGGGCATGTGGCGAACGAAGCATGGCGGGATCGGGTCCTTGATTTTGGGCCGGAGGCGGGCAACTCCGGTCTGGCATGTCCCTATGGAACCGCTTATAGGATGAATTCCGGCCTTAATATGAAAATGCCGGGCGCGCCGTGGGCAATGCAGGGGCTGGGCAAGCCGGAGCTTGACGCCTCGGCGAAATGCAACTATGGAACGCCAACTTTTTCCATAAGGCCGCCTGACCAGAACCGCGCGCCACCCGGCGTGGGCTTGAGTGTTTGGCAGACCCGAGAACTGAAGGTTAGAACAATGTCCCGCACCTGCGAACTCACTGCCAAGGCAGTCATGTCCGGCAACAATGTGAGCCACGCCAACAACAAGACCAAGCGTCGCTTCCTGCCGAACCTCGTCAATGTGACGCTGATTTCGGAAGCGCTGAACCAGAACGTGCGCCTGCGCATTTCGGCCAACGCGCTGCGTTCGGTCGAACATCGCGGCGGCCTCGACGCCTTCCTGGCCAAGGCAGACGTCAAGGAATTGTCGCAGCGCGCCCGTTTGCTGAAAAAGCAGATCGCCAAGAAGACCGCCGAGCAGGCTGCCGCTTAAAACAGTTCAAAGGCGGGGGACGACCGCCCTGGCCGACCTCTTGTTGGCCTCTGGCCAACATCTTGTTGGCCTGAGCATCGGATCGAAGCCGCAAGGTTTTGGCAATCCGGTGCCCACATACGAAGGCAAGCATCGCCCGCATGGGCATGGTGCTTGGCTGGTTCCATTACCCAGGATAAAAAAATGACTTCCTTCTCGCGGTATTTGCCATTCGTGGCCGCCATGGCGCTTGTCGTCGTGGCATCGAACATTCTCGTGCAATTCCCGATGCAGGGTCAGATCGGCGGCCTCTCGCTGGCCGATCTTCTGACCTGGGGGGCCTTCACCTATCCCTTCTCGTTCCTGGTCACCGACCTCGCCAACCGCCGCTACGGACCCACTGCGGCGCGCCGGATCGTCTTTGTCGGCTTCATGACGGCGGTGATCTGCTCGATCCTTGTCCCGCCCTTCCTGTTCCGCCACGGCCTGATCGAACTCGAGACCGCCGCCGACCGGCTGGTGCGTATCGCGGCCGCGTCCGGAGCGGCGTTCCTCAGCGCGCAACTGCTCGATGTCACCGTCTTCAACCGGCTGCGCCGGCAGAGCTGGTGGCGCGCGCCGATCATCGGCACGCTGGTCGGGTCGGTGTTCGACACCGCCGTGTTTTTCACCGTCGCGTTCTCGGCCGCCTTCGCCTTCGCTGGTCCCAACGACGGCTTTGCGTTGGAAAACGCACCCTTGATGGGCATCTTCCATGTCGACGCGATGCGTTGGATCTCCTGGGCGCTGGGCGACCTCAGCGTGAAGCTGATCATCGCCGTGGTGGCGTTGATCCCCTACCGTCTGCTCGCGGCCCGTTGGAGCCAGCCGGCGGTAGCGGCTTAAACCATGATCCCGAAAAGTGGGACCCGGTTTTCGGAAAAGATCATGGTCGGACAAAGATCATGATCCCGTGGGTCCAGCTCGATTCGGCCAAGATCCCGGATGGCGCACAAGAACTTCGCCTCAAGCGGCGCGGCACCGAATTCTCGATCATGCTGGGCACCAACGAACTGATGAACAGCCGCCTCAGCGGTTCCGAGGAAGCGCTGGCAAAACTGTCCTGCGAGCGGATTGCCGGCCAGAGCCGGCCCACAATCCTGATCGGTGGGCTTGGCATGGGTTTTACCTTGCGCGCCGCACTCACAGAATTGGCCAATGATGCCGGAATAGTCGTCGCCGAACTGGTGCCCGCCGTCGTCGCCTGGGCACGTGGCCCGATGGCCGAAATCTTTGACGGCTGTCTCGACGATCCTCGCGTCACCATCCAGGAAACCGATGTCGGGCAGTTGATCCGGTCGCGGCCCGCGGCCTGGGACGCCATTCTGCTCGATGTCGACAACGGCCCGGAAGGCATCGTCCACAAATCCAACGACGCACTTTACAGCGTGCACGGCCTCGCAGCCGCACGCAGCGCCCTGAAACCCGGCGGCGTGCTGGCAGTGTGGTCGCAAGGCCCCGACATCGGCTTCACGCGGCGGCTGAAGCAGGCAGGCTTCGGGGTCGAAGAGGTCAGTACGCGCGCCAACGGCAAGCGTGGCGCCCGCCATGTCATCTGGATCGCCACCAGGACGTAAAGCCGGCGGGCTCAATCCTGGTGGAGAATGAATTCCAGATAGAGGTTGCGCTGCAGGATCGAGTGGTTGTCGTCGGAGATCAGCGACACCATCAGCGCGCCGTCGCCGCGGGTCCAGACGTCGAGCCCTTCCATATTGTCGATCTGGTAGCCCATGTCGGCCTCCAGCAGCACCGGCCCGTCGGCGACCGCGCCCTTCTCGACGCTTTCGCCATAGATGCGCCGCAGCCGCATCTTGACGCCGCTGGCCATCGAGAAACTGCGCTCCAGAAGCAATAGGTCGCCATCCGGCAGGAAGGCCCCGTCGGTAATGTCGAAATCGCCATTGCGCTTGACGGTAAAGACGCCCTTGTGCGGTCCTTCGATGATGGCGGCATAGATGTTGCCGGCCTTGTCCAGGCTCTTCTCGGAGACCACGACAAGGCCGCCCTCATGCTGGCCGTTGGCATTGGCGTGGGTGACGGTCTCGAAGCCGCGATTCTGGCGCAGCTCGCGGGCCGGAACGGCGAAATCCAGCGGCTTGAAGGGTGCCTTCATGTCGTTGGGGTCGATCTTGAACTGGGCGACGCGGTGGCTGCGCTCGAAGCCGACGGTTGCGATGCCGTTCTTGACCGCGAGACCTTCCGCATCGACCTCCCATTTCCTGTCGATCGGCCGGCCGGTCTGGTCGACCATCTGCTGCATGCGGAAATTCTGGATGCCGGAGGGTCGCTTTTCCGCGTCGCGGACCACCGTGCCGAAGAACCAGAAGCCGGTGTCGGCAACGCCGATGAAGTCACCGCCGGCTTTCAGGAAGCGGAAGGCCGACAGCGCGCCGAAATCGCGTGTCGGCGAGGTCATCTCCAGCCCGCCGACGAATTCGAACGGGCCGAACTGCTTGCCGGCACGGCCAATGTGGAATTCGGTGATCGGGCGGGCCGAGATTTCGGCCGGTTCGACAGAACTAGAGTCGGCCGAACCGGCTGCCGCCGAAGCCACGCCGGAAAGCAGGGCGATGGCGGCGAAAAGCGTCTGCCGAAACCCGCCGCGCCTGGAGATCATCCGGCGCGCCGCATACCACCGCCGCGTCGCGTATCCTTCGCGCTTTCCTCGGCAAACAGCGAAGCCAGCTGCTCGGTCATGGCGCCGGCCAGTTCCTCCGCATCGACAATGGTGACGGCACGGCGGTAGTAGCGCGTGACGTCGTGGCCGATGCCGATGGCCAGCAGTTCCACCGGCGAACGCGTTTCGATCAGCTCGATGACGGCGCGCAGATGGCGCTCGAGATAATTGCCCGGATTGACCGACAGCGTCGAATCGTCGACCGGCGCCCCGTCCGAGATCATCATCAGGATCTTGCGCTGCTCGGGCCGGGCGATCAGCCGGTTGTGCGCCCACAGCAGCGCCTCGCCGTCGATATTTTCCTTGAGCAGGCCTTCGCGCATCATCAGGCCGAGATTGCGCCGTGCCCGCCGCCACGGATGGTCGGCGGACTTGTAGATGATGTGGCGCAGATCGTTGAGCCGGCCAGGATTCGGCGGCTTGCCGTCCTTCAGCCATTTCTCGCGCGCCTGCCCGCCCTTCCAGGCCCGCGTGGTGAAACCGAGGATCTCGACCGAGACGCCGCAACGCTCCAGCGTGCGGGCCAAGATGTCGGCGCAGGTTGCCGCGACCGTGATCGGCCGGCCGCGCATCGAGCCGGAATTGTCGAGCACCAGCGTCACCACCGTGTCGCGGAATTTGGTGTCGCGCTCCTGCTTGAACGACAGCGGCTGCATCGGGTCGATGACGACCCGCACCAGCCTTGCCGGGTCGAGGTAACCCTCTTCAAGGTCGAAATCCCAGGAGCGGTTCTGTTGTGCCATCAGGCGACGTTGCAGCCGGTTGGCCAACCGCCCGACGACGCCGGACAGATTGGCCAGCTGCTTGTCGAGGAAGGCGCGCAGCCGGTCGAGCTCTTCTTCTTCGCACAGCTCCTCGGCCCCGACCGTCTCGTCGAAAGCCGTGGTGAAGACCTTGTAGTCGATTTCCTTCGGCAGATTGGTGAAGGGATTGTCGTTGCGGCGCGCCTCGCCGGGCGTTTCGGCATCGGCGTCGTCATCGTCGGACAGGTCGTCCGCGGTGGCGTCGGAGGCTTCGGTCTCGGCCGACTGTTCGTCATCGGCCGAAGCTTCGGCGTCCTCGGACTGCGACTGCTCGGAGCCGGAATCCTCTTCGCCGCCCTCCTCGCTCTGCTCCTCGCCTTGCGGCTGGTTGTCGTCATTGTCCTCGGAATCTTCCGTCTCTTGGTCGTCGCCGAGCTCCTCGGCCATTTCCATGGAGGCGAGCATCTCGCGCACGACCCGGGCGAACGCCTGCTGGTCGCCGAGCTTGGCCGACAACCCGTCGAGATCGGCCTTGGCCTTTTCCTCGACCCAAGGGCGCCAGAGTTCGACCAGCCGCTCGCCGCTTTTCGGGATCGGACGGCCGGTGAGCTTCTCGCGCACCATCAGGGCGAGTGCTTCCTCGATCGGCGCGTCGGCCTTGTCCTTGACGTCGACGAGATTGGCCTTGGCGTATTTGTCCTCCAGCATCGAGCCGATATTGTCGGCGACGCCTTGCATGGCGCGTGAGCCTATCGCCTCGACGCGAGCCTGTTCGACCGCGTCATAGATGGCGCGGGCCGCCTTGCCTTCCGGCGCCAGCTTGGTGTGGATGCGCACATCGTGGCAGGCGCGCTTCAGCGCCATGGAATCGCCGAGGCCGCGGGTGATCGCGATATCGGTCTTCGACGCCTTCTTCGGCAATTCTGGCAGACGCGCACGGCTGCCGGCGAGCGCCGGCCGGTCCTTGGCGAAGCCGACCTCCAGCTCCTTGTCGCCGGCGATGGCGCGCATGCAGACGGTGACGGCGCGCTTGAAGCTGTCGGCTTCAGAACCCGTCTTCGACTTGTTGCGCGTGTTGTCGCCCGGACCCGCCATCGAGACTCTGCTTAGCCCAGCACCACGTTGGCGGCGCTCTCGGGCAGATCCTCGCCAAAGGCGCGCTGGTAGAACTCGGCCACCACCGAGCGTTCCAGTTCATCGCACTTGTTGAGGAAGGTCAGCCGGAACGCCATGCCGATATTGCCGAATATCTCGGCATTCTCGGCCCAGGTGATCACGGTGCGCGGGCTCATCACGGTCGACAGATCGCCGTTGATGAAGGCCGAACGCGTCATGTCGGCGACGCGCACCATCTTGTTGACGATGTCCTTGCCCTTGCTGTCGCGATAGTGCTTGGCCTTGGCCAGCACGATGGCGACTTCATTGTCGTGCGGCAAATAGTTCAGCGTGGTGACGATCGACCAGCGGTCCATCTGCGCCTGGTTGATCTGCTGGGTGCCGTGATAGAGGCCAGTGGTGTCGCCGAGGCCGACCGTGTTGGCGGTCGAGAACAACCGGAAGGCCGGATGCGGGCGGATGACCCGGCTCTGGTCGAGCAGCGTCAGCCGGCCCGACGATTCCAGCACGCGCTGGATGACGAACATCACATCCGGACGGCCGGCATCGTACTCGTCGAAGCACAGAGCGACATTGTGCTGGTAGGCCCAGGGCAGGATGCCGTCGCGGAATTCGGTGATCTGCAGGCCATCCTTGACGACGATCGCGTCCTTGCCGACGAGATCGATACGGCTGACATGACTGTCGAGGTTGACGCGCACACAAGGCCAGTTAAGCCGGGCGGCAACCTGTTCGATATGGGTCGACTTGCCGGTGCCGTGATAGCCCGACACCATGACGCGGCGGTTGTAGGCAAAGCCCGCAAGGATCGCCATCGTCGTGTTCTTGTCGAAGAGATAGTCCGGGTCGATGTCGGGCACATGCTCCGATGTCACCGAATAGGCAGGTACCACCATCTTGGACTCGAAGCCGAATTTCTCCTTCACCGACACCGTCGTGTCGGGCAGGTTGGCGATGTCACGATCGACCTTGTTCATATCTCTCAACGTCTCCACGGGCGAAACGTCTGATTTCGCCGGCAATCGATTTTGTCCGGGGGCGGTCTTAGAGCCTTTTCCAACCTTATGAAAGTTGGAAAACGACACGAACCGTATGGCCGCTCAGCACAGGCCCGCCTGTTTGAGCACGCGATAGGCCTGCAGCACATCGCGGAACCGGTCTTCCGAACCTCTGTCGCCACCATTCGCATCCGGATGGTGCTGTTTCACCAGTTCCTTATAGCGCGCCTTGATCTCCTTGCCAGTCGCCTTTGTATCAAGGCCAAGCGTTTCCAGCGCCTTGGCCTCAAGCGGCTTGGCCTTGCGCTCGCGCGCCTCGCGCGGATCCTTCGGTCCCTTGAACAGGTCGAACGGGTCGCGCATGCGGTTATAGTAGCCGGCCCGGCCGGAACGCATCTGGGCCATATCGGGCGACGACCGCGTCGAGGCCCCGTTGGCGCCCATCTTCCAGGTCGGCCGGTGCCCGGTCATGGCTTCCTTCTGGAAGCGCGCGACCTCGGTGTCCGGCACGCCGGAAAAGTAGTTGAAGCCCTTGTTGTACTCGCGCACATGATCGAAGCAGAAATGGAAATACTCGCCCTCCTTCATGCGCCCGACCGGCGCACGATGGGTGCCCGCTTCCTTGCAGCCGTCCCACTGGCAGATCGGCGAGTGCGACTTCAGCTCCGCGTCCTTGTCGGGGCGGACGCGAATCTTCTCGAAATATTTGGGGTACGGCTTCATCTTACCCATTTATGGGGCGTTCGCAGATGCGAAACAAGAATTGACATTTTCGCGATCATCGCCCTAACCGCTGAATCGCGGCATAAAGCAGGCGAATGGCGGATTTTGTTGCACGGCGGCGGCCCCTCGCGAAACCGATTTTCGGTTTCCAGGCCGAGACGCCAGCGATATTTGGTGAAGGGAGATGGCGATGTCCATAGAGGCGACCATGGAAGACAAGCTCAATAAGGCATTTTCGCCGGACAGGCTGGTTATCATCAACGAGAGCCATCTCCATGCCGGTCACCACCATCACGGCTCCGACCACCACGGCACTTACGACGGCACCGGCGAGACGCATTTTCGCGTCCGCGTCGTCGCTTCCGCCTTTGCCGGCATGAGCCGCATCGACCGTCACCGCGCCGTCAATGAATTGCTTGCCGATGAATTGAAGGCCGGCGTGCACGCGCTGGCGATCGAACCGGCGGCTCCCGGCGAAAAGACCCGCTGGTAGCTCGGTTCCGCCTATCGTTTTTCGCCGCGCTCAGAGCACCGCTTCGATGAGGAACGGCCCGCGCCGTGACAGCGCGCTGTCCAGCAGCGCCTCGAAGCGCTCGCACGTATCGGCGCGGGCCGCCTCCACGCCCATGCCTTTGGCCAGCGACACCCAGTCGAGCGAGGGATAGTCGAGGTCGAGCATGCGCCTGGCGTTCTCGCCGATGGCGCCGACGCCGACATTCTTCATCTCGCCATGCAGGATCGCATAGGTTCGGTTGGAAAACACGATCGTCACCACGTCGAGCTTTTCCCGCGCCTGCGTCCACAATCCCTGCACCGTGTACATCCCGCTGCCATCGGCCTCTAGATTGATCACCTTGCGGTCCGGACAGGCGATTGCCGCCCCGGTCGCCATCGGGATGCCGCCGCCGATCGATCCGCCCGTGCCCATCATGTAGTCGTGCGGCGCTGCAAAGGCCGACAGCGCGAAGAAACGCCTGGCCGAGGTGACCGCTTCATCGCAAATGATCGCATCGGCCGGCAGTTTGCGCGCCACCGACAGCGCGATCGCATCTTCCGTCAGCTTGCCGCTCGGCGTTGCCTCGTCGGGAAAAGCGGCCGCGACGACCTGTCGTTTCGGCGGCTTGATGCCAAGTTCGTCGCGAAGCGCCTCCAGCGCCGCATGCAGATCTTCGCCATGGGCGGCCAGTGTCAGCACCTCGCAGCCTTCCCGAACGAGCCGTCCCGGTTTTCCCGGATAGGCGAAGAAGGCAACCGGCTCCTTCGCGCCGACCAGGATCAGAACATCGACATCCCTGAGCACAGCCATCGCCGCGTCGACCGGATAGGGGATGCGGGCCGGCGCGACACGCCCGCGCCCGCGTTGCATCCGTGCGATCAGAACCTCGCCGAACAGCCGGACGTCGCTGCCCGTCGAGATTTGCCCGGCGATGGCGAGCGCATCGGCGCGTGCGGCCTTTCCGCGAACGATCATGCCTGCCCGGCCCGGAGCGGCACGGATCGCCGCGGCGACCTTGCGCACGGCGTCCCTATCGACGGCCGGCGCTGGCACCAGCTTCACCTTGCCGACCGAAACCGCGTCGACTTCGCCCCAGGCGGCATCCGCCGGCAGGATCATCGTCGCGACGCCGGGTGGTGTCAGCGAGGCGCGAAAGGCTGCTTCAGCTGCCGGCGCGATATCGGCCGGGCCCTTGACGCGGCCGACCCAGTTGGACATCGGCGCCGCAAGGCTTTCGATATCGCTGGTGAGCGGGGCATCGAGCGGCAGATGGTAAGAGGCGTGGTCGCCGACGATGTTGATCATCGGGCTGAAGGCACGCCGGGCATTGTGCATGTTGGCGAGTCCGTTGGCCAGGCCGGGACCGGTATGCAGCAGCGTCGCGGCCGGCCGATCGGTCATCCGCGCATAGCCATCGGCGGCCCCGGTCACCACGCCTTCGAACAGCCCGAGCACGCAACGCATTTTCGGCTTGCGGTCAAGTGCTGCAACGAAGTGCATTTCGGAGGTGCCGGGATTGGCGAAGCAGACCGTCACATCGTTGGCCAGAAGCACGTCACACAGGACATCGGCACCGTTCATGCAATTCCCTCCCGCTCACGATCGAAGAGCACTTGCACCCTGGCGCGCCCGCACAGCAATATCCCGCCGCCACTTTTGATCTGATCCAGTGCCGTAAAGATCAGCCAACCGTCGATTTCAGGAATGCCAGAGCGGCCGCGGTCAGCGCGTCGCCATCCTCGCCGAAATCCCGATTGATCGACATATGCGTGTAGGCGCTGCCGTCGAACAGCGTGACCTTGGTGCCCGTCGCGCGCAGGCGCTCGGCAAAGGCCTTGGAGTCCTCGCCGCGGCCAGGGGCGCGCGAATAGGCAATGAAAGTCGGCGGGTGCCTGCGGCCGTCGACATGGCTGGCCGGCGACAGTGCCGCCCATTGCGCGGGATCGGAAAAGACGCGGGCATAGGCCCGCACCATGCCGCCCTTCTTGGCAAGTGCTGCAAGATCATAGGCCCTGGTATCGTCGAGAATGAGCGCAGCTATGCCGGGCAACCCGCCGCGCATGCCGGTCAGCGCAATCAGATGGCAGCCGGCCGAATGGCCCATGCCGACGATGCGGTTGGGATCGCCGCCATGCCGGGCGATGTTGGCTCTGATGTAGGCGTAGGCCTTTTCGACGTCACCGGCCTGGGTGGCGACATCGGCCTGCGGCAACATGCGGTAATCGATGGAGACGAAGCAGAAGCCGTTGGCGAGCAGGAAGGCCGGTTTGGCGTCGACCTGACTGCGTTTGCCAAACTGCCAGGTGCCGCCATGAACGAAAAACACGACCGGCAGGCCCATTGCACCATCGGGCGCATAGATGTCGAGCTTGGCCGGCCCGTAGTCTAAGGTTTTTGGCGTGGGTCGGCGTGTTTCCGACGCGGCCGATGCTTCCAACGGCAGCATCGCCGCCACCGAGGCCATGATCAGGCTTCGTCGATCGATCATCACTGTCTCCTGACGAGGCAAGACTGCACGCGGCGGCCCCAGCCGTCCAGTCAGGGATTCGCCACACACCCGCTACCCGCGCTGAATACCGCTCCGCACCGAGCGCCTTGATCCCGGAGTGGCCTCAAAACCTCATGATCGTAGCCACCTCTTCACATGAAGGGAACAAACGGTACCCCCCGACAGTTGAATGCGAGGTGAGCCGAATGGAAGCCACAGCGGCTCCGAGGGCAAAAGCATCATGCGAGAGAACCAGTCTGACGTCTTCGATCTGTTTTCGGAAATTTACACCAACGCGGCACAGGAAGAGATCAGCATCCAGCAATATCTCCTTGCCTGCCGCGAGGACAAGTCGATGTATGCCTCAGCGCCTGAACGGATGGTCGAGGCGATCGGCGAGCCGAACCTGGTCGACACCAGCAAGGATGAGCGGCTCGGCCGCATATTCTCCAATCGAACCCTGAAAGTGTACCCCTCCTTTGCCGATTTCTATGGCATGGAGGACACAATCGAGCGCATCGCCGGCTATTTTCGCTATGCGTCGCAGGGGCTCGAGGAACGCAAGCAAATCCTCTATTTGCTCGGCCCGGTCGGCGGCGGCAAATCGTCCCTTGCCGAGCGGCTGAAGAAGTTGATGGAGCAGCGCCCGATCTACACGCTGAAGGTCGGCAACCAGGTCAGCCCGGTTTTCGAATCGCCGCTGGGCCTTTTCCATCCCGATCGCATGGGCGACCTGCTGGAGGATAAATACGGCATTGCCCGACGCCGGTTGAATGGGCTCATTTCGCCATGGGCGGCCAAGCGCCTCGATGAACTCTCCGGCGACATTTCCAAGTTCAGCGTCGTCAAGCTGATGCCTTCGCGACTGCGCCAGATCGGCATCGCCAAGACCGAGCCCGGCGACGAGAACAATCAGGACGTTTCGGCCCTGGTTGGCAAGGTAGATATCCGGCAATTGGAAAATTTCAGCCAATCCGATCCGGACGCCTATTCCTATAGTGGCGGACTGAACCGGACCACCCAGGGCCTGCTTGAATTCGTCGAAATGTTCAAGGCGCCTATCAAGGTCCTGCATCCGCTGCTGACCGCCACCCAGGAAGGCAGCTACAACGGCACCGAAAATTTCGGCGCCTTTCCCTATCAGGGGATCATCGTGGCTCATTCCAACGAGTCGGAATGGCTGCAGTTCAAGAACAACAAGAACAATGAGGCTTTTCTCGATCGCATCCTCGTGGTCAAGGTGCCGTATTGCCTGCGGATAACCGAAGAGCGGCAGATCTACGAGAAACTGCTGCGGGAGAGCGAATTGGCCGCCAGTCCCTGCGCTCCAGAGGTGCTGGACATCCTCAGCCGGTTTACCGTCTCGACCCGGTTGGCCGAGCACGACAATTCGCCGCTCTACACCAAGATGCGCGCCTATGATGGCGAGAACCTCAAGGAAGTCGACCCCAAGGCCAAGTCGGTTCAGGAATATCGGGACGCCGCGGGCGTCGACGAGGGCATGGCCGGCGTCAGCACGCGCTTTGCCTTCAAGATCCTGTCGCAGACCTTCAACTATGACACCGAAGAGGTGGCCGCCGACCCCGTGCATCTCATGTACATCCTGGAGGAGGCAATCAAGCGCGAACAGTTTCCGAAGGAGACGGAAGCCGCCTATCTGGAGTTCATCAAGTCCGAGCTGGCCGCGCGGTATGCCGAATTCATCGGCCATGAGATCCAGAAAGCCTATCTGGAATCGTACAGCGAGTACGGCCAGAATCTTTTCGACCGCTACATCGCCTATGCCGACGCCTGGATCGAAGACCAGGACTACAAGGATCCCGACACCGGCCAGATCCTCAACCGCGAGGTTTTGGACAACGAGCTTTCGCAGGTCGAAAAACCGGCCGGCATCGCCAATCCCAAGGACTTCCGCAACGAGGTGGTGAAATTCACGCTGCGCGCCCGTGCAAGAAACCATGGCCGCAACCCGGCGTGGACAAGTTACGAAAAGCTGCGGGAAGTCATCGAGAAACGCATGTTCGGCCAGGTCGAGGACCTCCTGCCGGTGATCAGTTTCGGCTCCAAGCAGGACAGCGTCACGGAAAAGCGGCACAATGAATTCGTGCAGCGGATGGTCGAGCGCGGCTACACCGAGCGGCAGGTTCGTCGCCTTGTGGACTGGTACATGCGGGTGAACAGGGCGGGTTAGAGAACCCGGATGGTTCCATGCCGATCTTCATCGACCGCCGCCTGAACCCGAAAGACAAGAGTCTCGGCAATCGCCAGCGCTTCCTCCGACGCGCGCGCGAGGAATTGAAGCGGAGCATACGCGACCAGATCCGCACCGGCAGGATTGCCGACGCGGATTCCGAGCACGCCGTGCGCATGCCCGAAAGAGGCACAAGCGAGCCGAGCTTCAACAACGCCGGCGACACCGGCAGGCGCCAGCACATCTTGCCGGGCAACAGGCATTTCTCCGCCGGAGACCTGATCCCCAAGCCCGGCGGAGGCGGCGGGGGAGCATCGTCCCCGGGAAACAAGGCATCAGAGGACGACTTTCGTTTCGTACTGTCGCGCGAGGAAGTGCTCGATCTGTTCTTCGAGGATCTCGAGCTCCCGGACATGGTCAAGCTCAACCTCAAGGAGATCCTTGCCTTCAAGCCGCGCAGAGCCGGCTTCGCCGCCACCGGTTCGCCGACCAACATCAATGTCGGCCGCACGATGCGCAACAGCCACGGCCGCCGCATTGCGCTGAGGCGCCCCAAGCAGGTCGAACTGGATGTCCTCCTCGAGGAAATCGCCTCGCTCGAGTCGGCGCCATCCAGCGTCGACGCGCGCCAGCGTATCGCGGCATTGCGCGAAGAGCTTGACCGGCTGGAACGACGCCGCCGCCGGATTGCCTATGTCGATCCGGTCGACATCCGCTTCAACCGCTTCGATTCCCGGCCGGTGCCGAACGCCAATGCCGTCATGTTCTGTCTGATGGACGTGTCCGGGTCCATGGGCGAGCGCGAGAAGGATCTGGCCAAGCGTTTCTTCGTGCTGCTGCACCTGTTCTTGAAACGACGCTACGACCGCATCGAGATTGTCTTCATCCGCCACACGCACCTGGCTCAGGAGGTCGACGAGGAGACATTTTTCTACAACACCCAAAGCGGCGGCACCGTCGTTTCCACCGCGCTGGAGGAAATGCACCGTATTATCGCCAGCCGTTACCCGGCCCACGACTGGAACATCTATGCCGCCCAGGCCTCGGACGGCGACAATTTCGCCGGCGATTCAGAGCGATGCATTTCGCTGCTCAACGGCGAACTCATGCGGCTGTGCCAATATTTTGCCTATGTCGAGATCATCGACGAGCGTGAAGCCCATATTTTCGGCTCGACCGAAAACGGGACGTCGCTGTGGCGTGCCTATAACGCCATCGACCAGAAGTGGCCGAACTTCCAGATGAGCCGCATCGCCACACCCGCCGATATCTACCCGGTCTTTCGCCAGCTCTTCGGCAGGCAGCCGGCCTCCCTCAAGAGAGCGTGAGGGTTCCCGATGGCCAGACAAGCGAGCAAATCCAGTCTGCTTTTCTCAGGGTCAGACTGGGATTTCAAAACATTGTCGCGGGCCTATGACGCGATCGAGGCACTTGCGGTCGAAGAGCTTCATCTGGACACCTATCCCGTTCAGATGGAGATCATCTCGTCGCAACAAATGCTCGACGCCTATTCGTCCATCGGCATGCCATTGATGTACCGTCACTGGTCTTTCGGCAAACATTTCCTCCACCAGGATCTGCTCTATCGCAAAGGCGGGCGAGGGCTTGCCTATGAACTGGTCATCAATTCCAATCCCTGCATCGTCTATCTGATGGAGGAAAACACCATGGCCCTGCAGGCCTTGGTGACGGCCCATGCAGCGCTCGGGCACAATCATTTCTTCAAGAACAATCAGCTGTTCAAACAGTGGACGGATGCGGGTGCGATCCTCGGCTACCTGGACTTCGCCAAGGGCTACATAGTCCGTTGCGAGGAGCGGCATGGCCTCGCCGCCGTCGAGGCTGTTCTCGATTCCGCCCACGCGCTGATGGATCAGGGCGTGTTTCGCTATCACCGGCCGCCGAGGCTGTCGTCGGAACGGCAACGCGAAGGAATTCGCGAGCGTCTCGAATACGAGGAGCGCTCCTACAACGACTTGTGGCGTACGCTGCCGCCTTCGCAGCAGGAGACCAACGACAAGAGCAAGGACCCGGAGCGGAAGAAATCGCTCAACCTGCCTGAGGAAAACCTGCTCTATTTCCTGGAAAAGAACAGCCCGGTCCTGGAGCCATGGCAGCGTGAGATCATCAGGATCGTCCGCGTCATCGCGCAATATTTTTACCCGCAACGGCAAACACAGGTGATGAACGAGGGCTGTGCCACTTTCGTGCACTATACGCTGATGAACATGCTGTTCGACCGCGGCCAGATCAGCGAAGGCGCCATGCTCGAAATCCTGCGCAATCATTCCAACGTGATCTTCCAGCCGGCCTTCGACGATCCGCGCTTTTCAGGCATCAACCCCTATGCTCTCGGCCTCGACATGATGCAGGACATTCAGCGCATCTCGACCAAACCCACGGCCGAGGACCGCGATTGGTTTCCCGACATCGCCGGCCAGGGCAACTGGCGCGAGGTCCTGCTTGACGCATGGGCCGATCATCGCGACGAATCCTTCATCCGCCAGTACCTCAGTCCGGCCTTGATCCGGAAATGGCGGTTTTTTGTGCTCGGCGACGCTGCCGACCAACCTCATTGTCAGGTCACCTCGATCCACGACGAGCGCGGCTACCGCAAGATACGCGACGCGCTCGCCAACAGTTACGATCTCGGCGCGAACCGGCCGGACATTCAGGTGGTGGATGTCGATCTGCTCGGCGACCGCCATTTGCGGCTGCAGCACAAGGTCAATGACGGCATCCTTCTCGAGGATGCCAGCCGCGACGCCACGCTTCGTCACATTCGCAGGCTTTGGGGCTATGAAGTCAGCTTGGCGGCCATAGATGCCGAGACCGGCGCGACGATCCACGAACGCTCGACCAGCCAGATCGCCGGATGACGTGCCCCGGCCTCCCTGCGCGTATCAGGTGTCGCCGGCTGGCCTGATCCTCAGCCTTGCGATCCGGTTCTTGTCGCGTTTCATGACGACGAAGCGCTTGCCGTGGAACGTAAAAGCCTGCTTCTCCTCGGGGATCGATTGCGTCTCGTGGATGACGAGGCCGGCAATGGTGGTGGCCTCCTCATCCGGCAGGTTCCAGTCGAGAGCCCGGTTGAGATCACGGATGGGCACCGTACCGTCGACGACGACGGAGCCGTCGGCCTCCTGCTTGACGCCCTGTATGTCGACATCATGCTCGTCGGCGATCTCGCCGACGATCTCCTCGATAATGTCCTCCAGCGTCACCAGCCCTTCGACCTCGCCATATTCGTCGACCACGACGGCGAAATGCGCCTTGCGGCGAAGGAAGGCGTTGAGCTGTTCCTGCAAGGTCGTGGTGTCGGGCACGAACCATGGTTTCGAGGCGATCTTCATCACGTCGATCCTGGAGAAGTCGTTGCCGACTTCGTTCAAGGCGCGCAGCAGATCCTTTGCATGCAGTACGCCGACGATGTTGTCGAGCGAGCCTTTCCACAGCGGCATGCGGGTGTGCGGGCTTTGCAAAATCTCGCGCACCACCGCTTCCGGCGCATTGTCCGCATTGACCGAGCGCATGTTGGTGCGGTGGACCATGACGTCGGAGACTTCCAGCTCGGCGAGATCGAACAGCCCGCCGACGCGGTCGCGATCCTCGCGCACCACCTGGCCGTCGCGGCGGAAATCGTCGACCGCACCGCGCAATTCGTCCTGGCTGGAACGCTGCGGCTCGATGCGCGAAAGCTCGTATCCGAACATGGCAAGCAGGCGCGTGCGCACGGCAACGAGCAGCACGATGAGGATGGCGAGGACGGCGACGACGATCCAGCCTGGCTCGTTCATCTCCGGTCGCTTTCCTTTGGGTGGTTCTCCCTGAGGAACGTCAGCACTTCCGATGCCGGAACATCTTTGGCAATGAAAGCCTGGCCGATGCCGCGCGTCAGGATGAAGGTCAGCGCGCCGCGTGACACCTTCTTGTCCTGGGTGATGAAGGCAAGCAGAGTCTCGGCGTCAGGCAATTCGCCCGGGATGTCGGCTATCCGCCAAGGCAGGCCGACGGCGCGCAGATGCGACTCGACGCGCGCGGCATCGTCGGGGCTGGCCAGATTGAGCCGTGACGAGAACCGGTAGGCCAGCGCCATGCCGATTGCGACGCCTTCGCCATGGACGAGGCGGCTTCCGTCATATTGGGTGGCGGCTTCCAGCGCGTGGCCGAATGTGTGGCCGAGATTGAGCAACGCGCGGTCGCCGGTCTCGAATTCGTCGCGCGCAACCACGTCCGCCTTGGCGCGGCAGGCTTCGGCAATCGCCTGCGTCCTCTCCGGCCCGCCGGCGAACACCTTTGCCCAGTTCTCTTCCAGCCAGGCGAAAAATTCCGGCCGGTTGATGAGCCCGTATTTGGCGAGTTCGGCATAGCCGGCGCGGAATTCGCGGATCGGCAGCGTGTCGAGCACCCCGGTGTCGGCCAACACCAATTTCGGCTGATGGAAGACGCCGACAAGGTTCTTGCCGCGTGGGCTGTTGATGCCGGTCTTGCCGCCGACCGAGGAATCGACCTGAGCCAGCAGCGAGGTCGGGATCTGCACGAAATTCATCCCGCGCCGCACAATGCCGGCGGCAAAGCCGGCAAGGTCGCCAATAACGCCGCCGCCGAAGGCGATGACGATGTCGCCGCGCTCCAGTTTCGCAGCCAGCACACCGTCGACCACCTCTTCGAGATGAGCAAAACTCTTGGTCTTCTCGCCGGGCGGCAACGTGATCACGGCGGTCTGGATGCCGCCCGTTTCGAGGCTGGCCTGAAGGGCAGCGAGATGCGCTGCCGCGACATTGGCGTCGGTGACGACCGCGGCGCGCGTGCCCGGCAGCCGGCGCGCAATCTCCGCGCCCGCGCGGGCCAACAACCCCGAGCCGATCAGAATGTCATAGGTCCGATCGCCAAGGCCTACTTCGACGACAACGGGTGCGATGCTCACGATTCCACCTCGCCCGCCGCCGTCGTCTCATCGATGCCGAAATGCCGGCACAGCGCGTCCACCACCTCGGTCGCGATGACTTCCTTGCGGTCGTCGCGGGTCGGCACGGTGACGTCCGATGTCGCGTAGATCGGATAGCGCTCGCCCATCAGTCGCTCCAGCACGGCGCGCGGGTCGGCGCTTTTCAGGAGCGGCCGGTTCTGCTTCTTGGAGACGCGGTCCATCAGAAGATCGAGCTCGGCCTTCAGCCATACCGACACGCCCTGCGCTGCAATCGCCTCGCGCGTCTGCGCATTCATGAAGGCGCCGCCGCCGGTCGACAGCACCTGCGGGCCGTTTTCCAGCACGCGCAGGATGACGCGCTGCTCCAGCGCCCGGAATTCGGTCTCGCCATAGCGCTCGAACAGCTCCGGAACGGTCATGCGCGAGACGCTTTCGATCTCCTGGTCGCTGTCGATGAAGGGCAGCGCCAGCATCGTCGCCACCTTACGGCCGATCGCCGTCTTGCCGGCGCCCATCAGTCCGACGAAGACGACGGAACGGCTGCCCAGCCGGCCAAGCAACGCGGCGTGGGTCTCGTCTGGAGGATTTGCTGGCAGCGCGTTCATTGGATTGTTCGAAGGCCCTCTTTGCCGGCGTATCGACATGAAAAGCCCGTTTGCGTCAAGCGTGGCAAGTGCCTTGAACCCGATATGGACCGGCAGGGTCTGCATGAGAAGTTGCTAACAGGCCCCAGCTTCTTCCTTGAATTGGCCGGATTGGCGTCCCATAAGGGGACAGGGTTTGGAAACGCAGAACAAGAAGACGGGCGAAAATTGATGCCGACACTGTTTCGCTTTGTCGTGGTAACAGCGATTCTGGCTGGCATTGCCTATGGTACGATGTTCGCCCTGGTGATGTTCGTCGAGCCAAAGAAGGGGGAAATGAGCGTGCGCATCCCTCCGGAAAAGCTGAACCCCAAGAAAAGCTGAACCCGAAGAAAATTGAATGAACAGCGCCGCCCGCATCGAAGCCTTTCTGGAAATGATGAGCGCCGAGCGGGGCGCGGCCGAAAACACGCTTTCCTCCTACCGCCGCGACCTCGAGGACGCTTCTGGCGCGATCGATGGCGGGCTGGCCGGTGCCGCCGCCGCCGATATCCGCGCCTATCTCGACGACATTGCCGCCCGCGGCTTTGCAGCCACCTCGCAGGCGCGCAAACTGTCGGCGATCCGTCAGTTCTTCAAATTCCTCTACGCCGAAGGCCTGCGCGGCGATGACCCGACCGGCACGCTGGACAGTCCGAAAAAGGGCCGCCCGCTGCCCAAGACAATGAGCGAGGCCGACACCGGCCGGCTGATTGACCGTGCGGCGCTTGAGGCCGGCGATGTCTCGTCGGGCGATGGGGACAGTCTGGCGTCACTGCGCCTGCATGCGCTGGTCGAGGTGCTTTACGCCACCGGCCTGCGCGTTTCCGAGCTGGTCGGCCTGCCGGTGACGGTGGCGCAGCGCGACGACCGTTTCTTCATGGTGCGCGGCAAGGGCGACAAGGAGCGCATGGTGCCGCTGTCCGCCAAGGCGCGCACGGCGATGAAGACCTGGCTTGCCGCCCGGGCCAAGGTGCCCGCCTTCGCCGACAGTCCGTTCCTGTTTCCGGCCGCCTCCGACAGCGGCTATCTCTCGCGCCAGGTCTTCGCGCGTGACCTGAAAGGGCTGGCGGCAAGGGCCGGCATTGCCTCGCCGAAGATCTCGCCGCACGTGCTGCGCCATGCTTTCGCCAGCCATCTCCTGCAGAACGGCGCCGATCTGCGGGCCGTGCAGCAATTGCTTGGCCATGCCGACATATCGACGACACAGATTTACACCCATGTGCTGGAAGAGCGGCTGGTGCGGCTGGTCAACGATCATCATCCGCTTGCCGACTAGGCCTCATATCGCTATGTGAGGACGACATTCCACCGCCCGGAGCCTTGGATTCAAGGGTTCCGTCAGCCACTGCCTTCCGACATATCGGTCCGCTCACGCATGTATAATTACCTCGATTTCGAAAAGCCGGTGCAGGACCTCGAGGGCAAGATCCTCGAGCTGAAGAAGCTTGCCGAAAATGGCGAGGCGGTCGATGTCGGCGACGAGATCAGCCGTCTCGAGAAGCGCTCCCGCGACGCGCTGCGCGATGCCTACAAGGCGCTGACGCCGTGGCAGAAGGTGCAGGTGGCTCGCCATCCCGACAGGCCGCATTGCGTCGACTATATCAAGGGCCTGTTCACCGATTTCACGCCGCTGGCCGGCGACCGCAATTTCGGTGAGGACCAGGCGATCGTCGGCGGTTTCGCCCGTTTTCGCGGCGAGCCCATTGCCATCATCGGCCAGGAAAAAGGTTCCGACACAGCCAGCCGCCTGAAGCACAATTTCGGCTCGGTTCGCCCGGAGGGCTACCGCAAGGCGGTGCGGCTGATGGAACTGGCCGACCGCTTCAAGATCCCGCTGCTGACGCTGGTCGACACGGCTGGCGCCTATCCCGGTGTCAACGCTGAAGAGCGCGGCCAGGCGGAGGCTATCGCCCGTTCAACCTCGACCTGCCTCGGCCTGAAAGTACCGTCGATCTCGGTGGTCATCGGCGAAGGTGGTTCGGGCGGAGCCATTGCCATCGCCACCGCCAACCGCGTCTACATGCTCGAACACGCCATCTATTCGGTGATTTCGCCGGAAGGCGCCGCCTCTATCCTGTGGCGCGACACGACGCGATCGAAGGATGCGGCAACCAACATGAAGATCACCGCGCAGGACCTTCTGGAGCTGAAGATCATCGACGCCATTATCCCCGAGCCGCTCGGCGGCGCGCATCGCGGCGCCGAAACCGTGATCGGTGCGACCGGAGACCTCATCGCCAGGACGATGAAGGACTTTGCCGGCGCCAACACCGATTTCCGCGAGCAGCGCCGCGAAAAATACCTGGCCATGGGCCGCAGTCTCTGACCGCAGGCAGCCTTGGCGGCCACAATGTGGCGGCTACGAGCATTTTTGCCACAAAAATGCCGCTGCATTCGGCTCAATGAGACTGCCGCAGGGGGATGCGTCGGCACTTGCGGTAAGGAATTTATTAGGGTTAACGGGCTTAGGGTCCGTCGATGCGCAGTGCAGCGGCCAGGCAGGAAACGTCCTGGCGCCAGAGAAAAGACGATATCCGCAGCCATGTTTATCAAGCTTGCCCGCACCGGAATCCTGATCGCCGCCCTCGGCGTTGCCGGCTGTAACAATTCGTCGATGAAGGATTTCGCGCCGGAGGCCAACAAGCCGCTGCCCGACAAGATCCTCGCCGACATGAGAGCCAAGGGCATGGTCCGCACCTCGTCGGTGATGGCCCGCATCTTCAAGGAAGAAGGCAAGCTCGAGATCTGGAAGGCCAAGACCAACGGCCGCTACGACATGGTCGCCAGCTACGACATCTGCAAATGGTCGGGCAAGCTCGGGCCGAAATACACAGAAGGCGACCGCCAGGCGCCGGAAGGCTTCTACACGGTGCGCCCGGCGCAGATGAATCCGCGCTCGAACTACCATCTGTCCTTCAACATCGGCTATCCCAACGCCTATGACCGCGCCAACGGCCGTACCGGCTCCAATTTGATGGTGCACGGTGCCTGCTCGTCGTCGGGCTGCTATTCGATGACCGATGCACAGATCGAGCAGATCTATGCCTTTGGCCGCGATGCCTTCCAGGGCGGCCAGACCGAGTTCCAGATCCAGGCGTTTCCGTTCCGCATGACCGCCGCCAACATGGCGCGCTACCGCAACGACCCCAATTACGACTTCTGGAAGATGCTGAAGGTCGGCTACGACAATTTCGAGATCACCAAGGTGCCGCCGAAGGTCGATGTCTGCGAGAAGCGTTATGTCTTCAACCAGGTTGCCGCCGACGGTCAGACATTCGACCCGACCGGCGCTTGCCCGGCGACGACGCAGCCTGATTCGCTGAAGAGCGCCTACAATTCCTACATGAGCACCTACGACGCGGCATTCAGCGGCGCGGTCAAGGCCAGCGTGCCGGCGCCCAAGCCGACCATCGCCGGTATCAAGGAAGCCAGCATCGTCTCCGACTGGTCCAAGCGCCGCGCACGCGGCGAACGCGTGCCGATCGATCCGCCGTCGCTCAACAATGACGGCTCGGTCACCGAGACGGCACGCATGGGCCGCATCGATTCGCCCGCTGGCCGCAAGATGGCGGCCCTCGACGCCGAAAAGGCGGCCAAGCAGAAGGCCGAGGAGCAGAGGCTCGCTGCCATAGAGGCGGCCAAGCAAGCCAAGGAAGCCGCCAAGGCTCAGGCTCTGGCCGAAAAGGAGGCCGAAAAGGCCGCCAAGGAAGCCCCTGTCGCCACCGCGACCATCGCGGCCCCTTCGGAAGCGGCACCGATGGCTGAGACGCAAGCGGCGAGTGCCGACGAGAGCCGCGTGACGAAGCTGAAGAACAAGCTGCTCGGCATGTTCGGCGGTTGATTTCGCCCGTGGATGATCGCGCCGCTATTTATGACCTCAAGGGGCTGAACTGCCCCTTGCCCGTGCTCAAGGCCAAGAAGCGCTTGGCCGGGATGCAACCGGGCAGCCGGCTGTGGCTCGAAACCACCGACCCGCTCGCCGTCATAGATATTCCGGCATTCTGCTCCGAGAGTGGCCACCAGTTGATTGAAACGGCGGCGGTCTCCGGCGGCCATCGCTTTCTGATCGAGCGCGGCGAACAGCAATCGTAGAGTTCAACGCCCGGCAATCGCCAGCGGGTTGTTTTCCAGCGCGGCGCGGTCGGGCGTGTCGATCGACGGCCGGTTGGTGAAGGCGGTGAACAGCCTGCGGATATAATCTTCGGGCATATCGAGCGTGATCAGCACCAGCCGCGTGCCGCGCTGGCCATCGGGCCAGGACGGCAGTTGCACCGGCGGATGCAGGATTTTCTGTACGCCATGGATCACCAGCGGCCGCGACGGGTCTTCCCTGAGTTCGATGACGCCCTTCATGCGCAGCAGATGCTCGCCATGCGTCGAACGCAGCAGGTCGAGGAACATCTCGATCGCCGAAAACGGCACCGGGCCGTCATGCACCAACGAATAGGAACGCACGCGCGAATCGTGGCGATGCCCATGGTCACGGCCATGCTCGTGATCATGTCCATCATCATGATTGTGATGATGGTGATCATGCGCTGCTTCCTCGCCCAGCCAGCGCCGCACATCGGCGGATTTGGTTGCAGGGTTGTAGAGGCCGCAGTCAAACAGCGCCGCCACGCCTGTCTCCGTGTCGCCGGCATCGAGCAGTTCGGCGCCCGGATTGATCTGCCGCAGGCGCGCCCGAAGCATTTCCAACTCATTGGGATCAGCGACCAGATCGGCTTTGCTGAGCACGATGCGATCGGCGACGGCAGCCTGCTTCACCGCCTCGACATGGGCGTCGAGCGTGGCGTTGCCGTTGACGGCATCGACCAAAGTGATGACGCCGTCGAGCCGGAAGGCCTGGATCAGTGCCGGATGCGCCATGATCGACTGCAGCACCGGCGCCGGGTCGGCAAGGCCGGTGGTCTCGACGATGACGCGGGCAAGACGGGCGATGCGGCCGGTCTGCAGCCGGTCGACTAGGTCGGCCAGCGTATCGACCAGTTCACCGCGCACCGTGCAGCACAGGCAGCCGTCCGACAGCTGGATGATGCCGTCGGAAGACTGCTCGACCAGCAGATGGTCGATCGCCACCTCGCCGAACTCGTTGATGATCACCGCCGTATCGGCCAGCGCCGGATCCTTGAGCAGCCGGTTGAGCAACGTCGTCTTGCCGGCGCCGAGGAAACCGGTCAGCACCGAGACGGGGATCGGGAAGCCGCTCGCCATTGGCTAGTTCGCAACCTTGGCCGGCCGGTCGCCCTGTGCGGCGGAGCCGGCAATCTTCGGGCCGGTGCCGGCCGGTGCCGGCCTGTCGGGCCGCCAGCTCGGGATCGGCACGTCGGCGTATTCCTGGCCGCCCTGGTCGAGGATGGCCTTCGGCGCCGGACCGGTGGCGCCGCCAAGGCCGACGGCAACCAGTGTCGGCACATGGTCGAGTTTTTCCTGATAGGGTGATTTCGGCACGTTCTTGGCGACGACCGGCGGCGCCTCGGACTGTTCCGCAGGCGCCTTCTTCTTGCAGACCTCGTCCTGCATGTCGTTGGGCGAGACGGTGTCGCCATAGGGCGCCAGCGTGGTGACGGTGGCCGAGCCGGCGGCAGGCGCGTCAAAACCTTGATCGAGCAGTTTTGCCGCGGTCTCGGCACGTGTGACCGCCGATTTCTCGCCAAGCACCACCGCCACCAGCGTGCGCCCGTTGCGGGTCGCCGAACCGATCATGTTGAAGCCGGAGGGGCAAACAAAGCCTGTCTTCATGCCGTCGGCGCCAGGATAACGGCCGATCAACAGATTGTAGTTCGGGATCACCTTCTTGCCGACGGCAAGGCCTTCGATCGAGAACCACGGCACATATTGCGGAAATTCGCGGCGGATCGCCATCACCAGCACGGCGAGGTCGCGCGCCGTCGTGTACTGATCCGGCGAATAGAGCCCATTCGGATTGACGAAATGCGTGCCGTTCATGCCGAGCCGGGTCGCCTCGGCGTTCATCCGCTCGGCAAAGGCCGCCTGCGAACCGCCGACATTTTCGCCCACCGCCATGGCGATGTCGTTGGCCGATTTGACCAGCATCATCTTCAGCGCGTTGTCGAGCCGCATCACCGAGCCCGGCTTGAAGCCCATCTTGCTTGGCGGCTCGGCGGCGGAGTGCTTGGTCACCTTGATCGGCGAATCAAGCTGAACCTCGCCGGCGGCGATCGCCCGAAAGGTGACATAAGCGGTCATCAGCTTGCTCAGCGACGCCGGATACCAGCGCTTGAACGCGTCCTGATGCTGCAGGATCTTGCCGCTGCCGAGATCGAACACGACCACCGGATTGGCCAGCGCCGGCCCGGCCAGGACCGACAGCGCGATTGTGCCAGCCGAGAATAGTTTGAGGAAATGCCTGTACCGCATGATCAAATCCGAAATCGCCTCTTGCCGTAGTCGCCCCTGGCTCCGTAAGATTTCGTTACGCGATCGCCAGCATATGGTCCGGCCCTCAAAAACCGGACCCATTGTTGCGGTGCTATTTACTCTATGTGACGCCAAGATGGCAAAGTGCCTGGCGATCACAATTGCAAGGCAGCGGCCAACACCGCTGTCCCAACAGCGAGATGGAACCATCATGCCAATCCTGAACCGTGCCGCCGAAATGCAGGACGAAGTTGCCGGCTGGCGCCAGCATCTGCATCAGACGCCAGAACTGAACTTCGACGTCTTCAAGACCGCCGCCTTCGTCACCGAGAAGCTGAAGGCCTTCGGTTGCGACGATGTGGTCACCGGCCTCGGCAAGACTGGCGTGGTCGGCATCATCCGCGGCCGCCAGGGCGAAGGCCCCACAATCGGCCTGCGCGCCGACATGGACGCGCTGCCGCTCAACGAGATATCAGGCAAGCCCTACGCCTCGACCATCCCCGGTAAGATGCACGCCTGCGGCCATGACGGCCACACCGCGATGCTGCTGGGCGCGGCCAAATACCTCGCCGAGACGCGCAACTTCACCGGTTCGGTGGCGGTGATCTTCCAGCCGGCCGAAGAGGGCGGCGGCGGCGGCAACGAGATGGTCAAGGACGGCATGATGGAGCGTTTCGACATCTCCAGGGTGTTCGGCATGCACAACATGCCGGGCCTGCCTGTCGGGCAGTTCGCCATTCGCCCGGGTCCGATCATGGCGGCGACCGCCGAGTTTACCATTACCGTTAGGGGAAAGGGCGGCCACGCGGCGATGCCGCACGGCACGATCGACCCGATCGTCATCACCAGCCAGCTGGTCGGCGCCTTGCAGACGATCGCCTCGCGCAGCACCGACCCGGTCGAGGCCGTGGTGGTGTCGGTGACCAAGTTCCACGCCGGTGACGCCTACAACATCATCCCCGAAACCGCTGAAATCGCCGGCACCGTGCGCACCTTGCGCAAGGAGATCGCCAAGAAGTCCGAAGAGCGCATCCGCAGCATCTGCGACGGGCTGGCGACCGCGTTCGGGGCAAAGATCGAGGTCGACTACCAGGCAAATTACCCCGTGACCTTCAACCACGCGGAAGAGACGGTGTTTGCCGGTGATGTCGCGATGAGTGTCGCCGGCGACGCCCATGTCCACCGCGGCATCCAGCCCGTGATGGGCGGCGAGGATTTCTCCTACATGCTCGAAGCCCGCCCCGGCGCCTTCATCTTCATCGGCAATGGCGACACCGCCGGTCTCCACAACCCGGCCTACGACTTCAACGACGAGGTCATCCCGCACGGCATGAGCTACTGGGTGAAACTGGCGGAAACCGCGCTGGCCGCCTGACGGCGGCAGCGCAAAGTCGGCCGAATTGCCTTCGGCCGGCCTCTTGGCGAAACGATCCGAAGCGGCTATGTGTCTGGCCGCGTGGTCCCGTAGCTCAGTAGGATAGAGCGGCAGATTCCTAATCTGTAGGTCACAGGTTCGATTCCTGTCGGGATCACCACGCTTTTCAAAGACTTGGTGAGCCGCCATACTTCTTCGCGAAATTGGCCCGCTGGAGCGGATGAAACCATCACGCCCTCTTGCATTTGACAACAGTCGAGCTTCGGATGTGAAGGAGAACCCTCGCCTGCGCTGGCATTTCGGCATTCGTCTGTTGCATTGGCTGACCGTGATCGCGCTCGCGGCGCAAATCGCCATTGCCTTCGGGCCGATGGACGGGCCGGGTATGGCGACGATGAACTGGCTTCCGCTTCACATGTCGATCGGCGTGACGATCCTTGCCATCATCGTCCTCAGACTTTGCTGGCGCATCTTTACCCGCGCCCCTGTCAGGCAAGCCTCACGGCCCATGCGGTTTGCGACGGCTTTCTTCCATATGTTTCTCTACGTTGCGATTCTCGCCGTCCTGATAACGGGATGGCTGGGCTACCGGCCAATGCCTTTCATGCCTCCCGCGCGGCTTTTCGGAAACTTGCCTGTGCCGTTGGCGCCGTCCGTCAGCGCGCTTTCGGCAAGGGGATTCGCACTCATCCATGCAAAGCTGGTCTGGGTATTGCTTGGACTTGCCGGTGTTCACATCCTGGCTGCCCTGGTGCATTTCGTGCTGCTGCGCGATGGCGTCATGCGAAGCATTTTCTTCAGCCGGTCGAACACCGCATCGCGGGAATAGAAAATGCCGCTTGCGCATGAGGACGGCTGCTCATGCCGCCTAGCCTACGCGACAAGAGCGACGAACACGCCAAGGTTCAGGCGTGCCGCGCCTGCTCCGGGATGCGGCAGTGATACGGTCCTGCCGTGACAGCAACCGCACCGTTTTCCGCACGCGGGGTCGCCGATCCGCCTCAGCCAACCCTGACGACAAAATGCTTCGTCACCGGCTCGATGATCTTCCAGGTTCCCTTGAAATCGGCTTCCACCACGAAGGCATCGCCGGGGCCGACCTCGACCGGCGTGCCGCCGTCCGGCGTAATGATGATGCGGCCGGCGATCATGTGCACGAACTCATAGTCGGTATAGGTGGCGTGATAGGTGCCGGGCGTCGCGCGCCAGGTGCCCGACAACACCTTGCCGTCCTCGGTCGTGTGCTGGACGGCGGTTTGCATGGTCGGCCTGCCCTCGACGACGATCCAGCCAGCCAGATCGCCGGCGTCCGCGTGTTCGACGGTGCCGAATTTGAGGATTGTCTCGCGTGTCATGTGCTGGGCTCCGTTTGGTGGATTGCGTGGCGTTGTTTGCCTAGCCGGTCAGATAACCGATGCACCTGCCGCGGGCAATGCCGGCGCCAACGGCCGGCACCTTGGCTGACGGTGCATCGAACCAAAAACCCGCCTGTGCGGCGGGTCACTGGCGCAAATCAGCACCATAGACAAATATGTACCATAGCTGAGGTCACCGGGTCAAGAAAAAATTCCTATCTCGGAAAAAACCGGCGGCACAAAAGCTGCCAAAACGGCTACCACGAGGCCTTTTGTTAATCTGAGTTCGAAACCCAGCCCTGCGGCGCACGCGGCGTCCTTCGGCTCTCGACGGGCGGGTCAGGGTTTGTGCCGCGCCGAGACGAGTTCCGCCTTGCGCCTTGCCGTCTCCATTCCCAGACCGATGAAAGCACGCGCGTGCTTGGCCAGCGCCATGTTGTCCGTCCAGAGATTGCGCCAGATCGCGGTCTTCTTCGACAGGTTCTCATCGACGATTTCCGAAGAGAAGGATTCGAAGCTGAGGTCGTCGCTGTAGCCGATGGCCGTCAGCGCATCGAAGATCGCGGCGAAATCGATATTGCCGGTGCCGAGGAAACCGCGATGGCTCTCGCCGATATGGACATAGCCGATCTTATCGGCGGCATGACGGATGGCCAGCCCGACATCGGCCTCCTCGATGTTCATGTGGAAGGTGTCGAGATGCAGGAAGATGTTGTCCGAGCCGGTGTCCTCGATGAAGGCCAGCCCTTGCGCGGCGGTGTTGAGCAGATTGCTTTCGAAGCGGTTGACGATCTCGAGGTTGAGCGTGACGCCGGCCGCCTTGGCTGTCTCGGCAACCTTGGCCAGCGTGCCGGCACTGCGCTGCCATTGATCGCGCGTCGGCGCCTCGACCTGCAATCCGTGGCTGGTGGAGAGAATGCCGGCGACCTTCCGGCCGCCGAGATCGCGCGTCAGCGCGATGGTGTCGTTGAGGATTTCGACGCCGCGCGCGGCAATCGCCTTGTCGGCGCTCGAAATGTCGCCATCAACAGGCAATCCGATGCTGATCGCCACGCCGAGGCCAAGATCGGCGATGCGCCTGGCAAGCCCGCCGATGTCGACATTGGCGGGGTCGAGATAGGAGAATTCGATGAGGTCGAAGCCGGCCTCCCTGGTGTTGGTCAGCGTGCGCTCGAGATCTGCCTGAGCCGAGCTCGCCGACCAGACGAAAGAATGGATTCCAATACGCGACATCATCGTCTCCGGTGCTGACAAGAGGTGCGGGCCGGGCGAGCCCGCCCCCCCCCCCCGGGGGGGGTTTTTAGGGGGGGGGGGGAGCCCCGGTGTTACGTAAGGGGAGAGGGCGGGGGGGGCGGGGGGGGGGCCGGGCCGGGAGGCCCCCCCCCCGGAGGGGAGGCCC
>NZ_JAMYSG010000030.1:0-88635 GCF_040321815.1 Mesorhizobium sp. M0239 | reverse complement strand
CAAGAACGTTCCCTCAGAACCGATTTAGAGATTGCAAGGGGCGCGAGTCAATGAATGGTTAAGGACGTACATTTCGGGTTTTGTCTCGGTTTGAAATACAGAAAATCGACGGCGGCGTTGCGGGCGTCTCAAAACCCCGAACGCTTCGAAGGTCGTAACTGATGGTGTGGGCGCCCGAAAACAATGGCAACGAACCCTCCGGGTGCAGATCGCGGCGGCTGTCCTGACCGTAGCCTTTCGCGCTCTGCTACAAGCTGCGATCATTGAGCCGACAACCTCAGTATCTCGGATCGTCTAGCGGCATCGGCGTGCTACATCGTCCGTTCGCTTTAATGTCCGCTCCTCGGATGCGGCCGGGTTCTGCTCAACGTCGTTATGTGGGCGCAAAGCTGACATTTCGCGAAAGCGCCCAGATTTTGGAGCAGGACTTCAAAATTTGCCGATATAGAACCTTCCCGTAGGCTTGTCGTCTTTCATCCAGATCAGCGCCTGCGTCATGGAATCGACTTGGTCGTCGTGCCTGCCATGCGGAAATGCGAGCACCTCAAGCAGGAAGTCATCTCTCCAATGTGCGTCTTCCGGAAGATTGACGTTGCCGTTTTCGATCATCGCGGCAACGCGTGACAGCCGACTTTCCTTGTCGGTTCTGGCTTTTACCGGCGTCGTGCTGATGTCTTGGCTTTCCAAGTCGGCGATGAGGCTTGAGCCAGAGCCGGCATCTTCAATGAGGATGATGTCAGGGTCGTGCTCCAAAAGGGAGTTTTTGACGGACTTGATGAGGTCTGGATAAGCTGCCCTGACGCGCACGAGATCAAGGAGATAATAGTTGTTGTCATCCTTGGCCCATGTCGTTCCGACGGAGTAATCGCTGGAGGGGTCGCCCTTAAGGGCGGTGTCCCAGCTTTGAACGATGGTCATCGACCGACGGTCGAACTGATGCGGATCGTAGTCGCGAAACCACACCCTCTTGACCATGTTGCCGTCCGGTGGGGCAGGGGATTGTTGGTACTGCGCGGAAAAGTTGAGCGATCCTAATAGGCGCTTTAGACCGTCCAGTTCCGCGTGTCCCAGACGCGCGGGGTGGAGCAAGTCGCCAAACTTGCGATCGTGCCAGCGATTTACACTTGTCTGGACGCGTTCGTCCTGCTCGGCAATCGCCGACAGGTTCAAATGCTCCCAGCCGCCAGTCTCCAGAAGCACGCCTGCCAGGTCGTCGACATGCAATCTTTGCATGACAAGGACGACGGCACCGGCAGCGGGATTGTCGAAGCGCGACATCAATGTCGTGCGAACCCAGTCGGCGCACCTATTGCGAGCCGATTCCGAATGCGCTTCATCTGCCTTCAAGGGGTCATCGATAATGATGATGTCGCCACCGCGGCCGGTTAGCTGACCACCGGTCGAGGTCGCCAGGCGCCCACCGCCGAGCGTGGTCTGCAGCTCATTTTCAGTGTTCTTGCGCGGGCTAACCTTGAAGGTCGGAAACATCGACCGGTACCAGGCGGTGTTGACGACTGTTCGAAAGTCGTTGGCGTGCTTGACCGCAAGAGGTTGAGCATAAGAGACGCAGATCATTTTCTTCGACGGATCGCGGCCAAGAATCCATGCCGGGAACGCGACCGAGCTGGTGACCGACTTCAACGATCGCGGTGGCATCGTAATGATCAAGCGCTTGCACTTGCCCGCTGAGACGCGCTCGAGCTGATGCGCAATCGCTCGGATGTGCCAGTTGGGCAAATACTTGGCACCTGGATCGACAGCGGAGAAAGCCAGCGCCACGAAGGTCGCCAAGTCATCGCGGGCCGCGCCCAACAGCAGCTGAAGGGCAGTCGGTGCAACGGGCGAGGAGGATGGTCGGCCCGGTAGGGGGAGTGGAGCGTTCATTCCTCGTCTCCCTCGTCGCCGGTCTTGGAACGGGTCTCGGTATCATTCTCTGGCGAGTCCTTGTGGTCGAGATAATCCCGCATCATGTCGACCATTGTTTGCGGATCGAACACGTCGACCTCTGCATCGGGTTGCCGGCTTTCCTCAAGTTCGGCACAACGGGATGCGAGCTGAAGAGCATGGGCCGCCGACCGGAAATCGCCTGAAAGCGCATTGTTGCGCATTTTGAGGAGGATGGCCTCGAGTGCCGTCACCGTCGTCGTCCTGCCATTCTGCTGGATTTGGATCGGCCCAAAGAGCGTCTCACGTACAATAGTGTTCATGTTTTTTTTGCCTTTCGGTCGCCCTTTCGGATTGCCTGACATTCCTTTCTGGAACCGGGTTTCAGTTGGAGGCTTGCCGTAGCCTATCGAGTAGTCGGCAGGTTTCTTTCTCCGTGTCACAGCAGGCCTCCCACAGTTTCAGGCGCCGGGGTCGCGGACGCTGTTTTGGCGCGTGCGTCGGAAGATTCGAGGCTTCCACGCTGCTCGCACAGTTCCTCGAACGTCTCGCCCGTGGTGGCGAGCGTTGCCTGCTTGCCCGTATGCCTTTCGAAGCGGCGGATGATCAGATCGCAATAGTGAGGATCGATCTCGATAAGGCGTGCATGGCGCCCTGTCTTGTGCGACGCGAGTAGCGTGGTCCCCGAGCCGCCAAATGGGTCCAGCACGACGTCGCCGCGGCGGCTGACGTCCAGCAGTGCGTCGGCAACCAGAGCGACAGGTTTGACGGTCGGATGGGCTTCGAGCTCTTCCATCCGCGTCGTGCCAAAGCTGTTGGCGCCGCGGTAGGTCCAGACATTGCTGCGGTGACGTCCGTGTTTGCCGAGTTCGACGTTGTTGCGATGCGGCTCTTTCCCGTTTTTGAACACCAGCACCAGCTCGTGCTGAGAGCGGTAGAGGCTGCCCATGCCGGCATTAGTCTTATTCCAGACGCACAGATTGAGCAGATCGCCGAACGTCTGTTTACCCGCCAATGTGGTCTCTGCGATATGACGCCAATCCATGCACACGAAGGCGATAGCGCCCGGCTTGCTCGACCCAGCAATCAGTGAGAACGACTGTTCCAGGAACCTTGCGAACTCATCGTCGGACATCTCGCCGGATGCCATTGCAAATTCCCGGTGGCTTGTCTTGCCAAGACCACTGACGTGTCCGCCGATCGGAACATTGTAGGGCGGGTCTGTAAAACAGACGGATGCCTTCTCGCCCTGCATCAGCATATCGAAATGCTCTGCCGAAAGCGCGTTGCCGCAAAGCAGTCGATGATCGCCAAGTAGGAATAGATCGCCAGGCCGTGTTACTGCTGGCCCCGCCGATTGCTCCAGATGTTCCGCTTCGTCCCCTTCGGCTTCATCATCCTGATTGTCCGGCGAGAACTCGCTGATGATCAGATCGACCTCTGGGATGTCGAAGCCGGTGAGGCTCACATCGAAGTCGAGATCGACCAGCGCCTGCAACTCGATGGCCAGGATCTGCTTGTCCCAGCCGGCCTTCTCGGCGATCCGATTATCGGCGAGGATGTAAGCGCGCTTCTGCGCCTCACTGAGATGGTTGATCGAGAGGGTTGGAACGTTCTTCCATCCCAGCAGGCGCGCTGCTGAGAGTCGGCCATGGCCGGCAAGGACGTTGTTCTTCTCGTCGACCAGGACCGGATTGGTGAAGCCGAATTTTTCGATGCTGTCGGCAATTTGTCGGATTTGTTTCTTGGAATGGGTGCGAGCGTTGTTGCGGTAAGGGGTGAGTGCGTGGATCGAAACTGTGGTGATGTTGGTGGCCATGAGATCCTCTGAATGCCAGCCCAGGAACGACCGACATCGGTATGTTCCTGAGAATTACCCAGAGAATAGCGACCATTGACTTGGCGCAAAATACCAAATCTTCGGAACCATCGAACGAAACTTGAACTAAATGCATTTTTCTTTGTGTTATCACGACTTGAGATTGCAACAAAATATTTTGTCGCTCGGCAAAAGTGATGCCGAAGGCCGACAAAATATTTTGTTGGCCTATATCTAGGCCGAACCAATACATGCTTTTTCAGCGACCTCAGCGTCGCAAGCTGATTCGCAAAATGCTGAGCTAAAGGGCCTCCTGTTTGAGCCGCAGAGCCAATGCCTTGGCCTCTTCCGGCGTCAGTTGATTGAGAGCCACACGAAGCGCTTCACACAGTTCGTCGAGAATTGGGTCATTGTCTTCTGATCCGGTATGGCGATGGGCGCGTTGCTGGAAGAACAGGCTGAGCCAAAGGTCGAGCGCGCTGCCTTGCCATTTGCCCGTCTTGCGAGCTTGCCCCGACATTGCGATGGCAAGGCCGGCTAGAGCGTCCATTCCTCCGGCGACCTCGTACCCGTTGAGGAAATGGGCGAAGCGGCCGGATTGATCCCACTTAAGGGGCGCGGGCATGGTTGAGAAGTCGCCCTCCAGGGCCAGCCGTTCCCATTTGAGCAGCCTTGTCATTCGGCAGCCTCCGCCATCAGGCTGAGCCTTGGGCGGATCAACGAAACAAAGCGATTAGCCGCATGGCAGAGCCAGTCGAGCTGCTGGCCTTCGTCTGCGAAGTCTGACCTTGGCCTAAACACGCCCAACTCCGCATGAAATGGCCTGTCCGATTTCAGCCGCGCGACCAAATCAAGGCCGGTTTCTCCGCGCAATTCTGCAATGTCGTTGTGGAATTCATCAAAGAGAGCCTGACCATCCTCTTCGCGGAAGGTCAGGAACAGGCCGACTTCGGCTCTGCTGCCAGTCGACCGAAAGGCAGTCAGCCATCCTAGCGGGTCGGGCAGGGGAACTCTCACCCAATTGTCGCCGCCGTGGCGTGGTGCCAGTTGGTCTGCGTGGTCGAACTGTACCTCATCAATGAACCGCTGCCAGAATGCACGGTTGATGCCCCGCCGGTTTACTCGGTCGGGATCGACAACATTCTCCATGGTGTCAGCGGGCGGGGCGCTGATAGGTTCTGGCGTTTCCAAATAGAGCGGCATACCGGCGAGGTCGACCAAAACTCTCTGCTGCAGGACTTCGGTCCGCAGCGGCACCGTAGGCATAACGATAATATTTCCAGAAGTCGTTTGCCAAATCTGGATTTCAAGTAGCGCGAGTTGGGCTAGTCCGCCGCCCTGCGCGTTGAGGTGCTCGGCAATCGCGTGAGTGTCCGATCGGATGCCGTCACCGGCAATGATGAGCTGAAAATCTCCGAGTCTTAGCGATCGTGTTACCGCATCGACGAACGGAGCTTCTTCCAGGTCTGGCCACCGAAGCTTCGCCGCGGCGAAGATCGGGTTGGGATCAACCAAGGTCAGCTTGCGCCTCAAGGTCGAGGATAGATCGCCAAAACTCCAGTGTCGTAGCAAAGCGGCATATTCGAGGATCTGCGCCAACACTTCTCGTCGTGCTTGGGGATTTCGCCAAAGCTTGCACTCGATGACGACCAGCCGGCCACTTCTGCTAACGCCCAGGAGGTCCGCAAATACTGTCCCGCCCGCGCGAGGCAGAGGGAGTTCGCAGCATAGGGGAACGATATCTCCAAGGCCGTGATCGCGGTCGGCGACGATGAGTTCGGGATGTCGAAATAGAAGATCGCGAAGCCAGCGCTCGTCATAAGCCGGCGCTGAGACGCTGGTGGGAGACTCTCCGACGCTCGGTGCATTGCGCACCAGAGGGTGTCGACGCAGCGGCGTGGCAATGTCTTGCAGGGATGATAGGAGCAATGCACTCATTCGGGTATGACGCTCTTTCTGAAAGGATGTGCCGGCTTCACACTGGACGCGGTCACCGCTGGTTCGGTGATGTTTCTGACGTGACTTGAAGTAAACTTCATGATGATGACCAATGCTGAAGCTGACTTCGTTGTCAACGAGAAATGCCGAAGTCACGCTTCAAGTATGAGCGACTCTTTAAAGCAGGCTATAGGTGCGCGAGTTCAGGCTGCGCGGCGCGGGGCGAAGCTGAGCCAGGAAGTGTTGGCTGACCGTGTTGGGCGCACCCCTGAGAGCATTTCCAATATCGAACGCGGCAAACAGCTACCCAGCATTGAGACGCTTGCCGAGTTAGCGCGCATCCTCAAGATGCCATTGATGGACTTTTTTGATGGTCTGGAAAAGACACGCCCGCTTTCGCGCGAGCGGGCGGAACTTGAGGCCGAGCTCCTCGAGACGGCGCGCCAACTGACACCTCGGCTTATCAAAGTTGCGGTGGAGCAGGTCAAGGCGCTGAGGCAGTTGGGCTGACGTTGACAACGGGCCTGGTGCCAGCGCCCGATGTTCTACACGGGATTTTGGGTAGCAAGGGTTGGGGGAATCTTTGGCGCGTGGCTGCGGTTGGCGTTGACACCCAATTTATCGGCGCTGTCGATGTCATTAGCGTCACGCGCAAGATCGTAAGGGCGACGCTGATCGCAATCATACTTTAGACTGCGGGCGGGCTCGTTGTCGTCCAAAGCCCGGCGCCCGCTAAGGGGAAGCCCTCCAGACGGGGGAGAACCCACCTCAACAAATATGTGTCATCTGCAGCTGCCGATAGAGAATGCAAGTCGGCATGCAAGCTCAGTCTATTTGCCCACGCTCCAGGCGGCATGGGGTCGACCGGCAGGCACTCAAAATTATCGATACATACATCGGCTACTTGGGCTTCTCCTCGGGCTTTTCATGGCCAACAGAATTGCCTCCAAGGTACGGCTCGATATCCGAAGCTTGACGATTCTATCCCACATCCACCTCATGTCCGCACCCTCAGCGCCTGCTCCAGCCTGTCGGCAATCTGTGTGACGATATAGGCAATCACCATATAGATCACGACGGCAATCACGAAGGCTTCGAGGTAGTAGTAGTTCAGCGCGGCGGTCAACTGGGACTGGGCGAAGATATCGACAACCTCGATGGCGAATCCGAGAGAAAGGGCCTTCATGATGACCATCATCGAAGTCGTCAGGTCAGGAATTGCCGTGAGGGCCACCTGGGGAAATAGGATACGTCGGAACAGTTGGCCGCCCGTATAGCCCAGCGAATGGGCTGCGTCCGACTGACCGGTGTCGAATGCATTCAGGGCTCCCTTGATAATCTCCGATTGGAACGCGGCGACACAGCCGGTAATCGCAACTACAAGGATGACCCAATTGGGGGTTTCGTGGGCGTTGAAGTTGATACCAAGCAATGAGAACAGGAACTGGAATGCGGGCGGCAGACCGAAATAGGCGAGGAAAATAACGATGACCATCGGAACGCCCTTGAAGACGATCTTGTAAGTCATGATGAGCTCTCGCAGCACCGGTACCCGTCTGTATTCGATAAGTGCGAATATGCTGCCGACTATCGTCGACAGGACGAAAATCATGAGCGCCATTCCAATCGTCACGGGTACGGCACTCAGAATTTCCTGCGTGTCCTGGAGCAAAATATCGGTATCAAACATGGTTGAATACCCTTACGTCAGACGCTCGCGAGGAGCTGGTTCTTGATCGGGGTTGTTGGCGTCGCCTCAGGCGCTTGCATCGGTGATCGAAGCTCGAAGAAGCGCACGATGAGCCATGCGACCAGGCACATCAGCGAATAGATGACCGCCAGGACGAGATAGGTTTCGAACTGGAATTGGTTGTAGTCTCGCTCCATGATCAGATGCGCAGTCGCCATGACGTCGGCCGCCCCGATGTACATGACCAGCGCAACGTTATGGATCAGGTAGATGACGGAGTTCCCATAGCCCGGCAAAGCGAAGTGCACCGCTTGCGGGCCGACGACGCGAGTAATTTTCTGTCGGAACGTATATCCAAGGCTGTCGGCCGCATCGTGCTGGCCGCGATCGACGGCCAGGTATGCAGGCCGCATGACTTCCGACAGATAGCCGCCGTGGTAGAGGCTCAACCCCACCATGGCAGCCATCGTCGCCGAAATAAAATCTTTGGCGCCGAACAGGATCACCAACAGCGGAAGCCCATAAAACGCGACGAACAACTGCAGTACGACAGGAACGCTCCGGGCATAGGACACGTAGAGGTCCACCAGGTGACTGATGACTGGCACCCTGCGGACCCGGAGGGTTGTCGCGATGAGAGCCAGGCAGAACCCGGAAATGAGGGCTGTAAACGTGATGGCGAGCGTCAGCGGCAGTGCCGAGAGCAACTCGGGAATCATAGCAGATACATCCACTTTGAACGCTCCTTCTTGCAATTCAGCCTTGCCGCTGACTAGCGAATATGGTCGCCGACGGCCGTGCTATTTCATGTACTGGACGATGCCCTCGCCGAACCACTTCTGCGAGAGCTTTTCGATCGTGCCGTCGTCTTTCAATTCCTTGAGAACCTTGTTCACATCGTCGGCCAGAACCTTGTTCTCGTCAGATCGGTGGATCAGCATGTAGGTGTTGTTGCTGAACACTGGCTCGGACGCCACGATATCGAGTTTCTTTTGCTCGATGACGGTCTGCTCACCGAGATTCGACGGCAGGACGAGAGCGTCGAACTTGCCGTTCTGAACTTCGTCCAGCCGGTTCGGGTAGGGGATACCGGCACTCGATGCCGTGACATCGAGCTTGTATTCCGGGTTTTCTTTCTGCCAATTCATGATGAACTTGTAGGTTCCACCGCCGGCCGTGGTCGGAACGATCCTCTTGCCGACCAGGTCTTTCATTTCCTTAATGCCGCTGTCTTTCTTGCTGTAAATCTTCATCAGGCTGGCGCCCATGGGATTTTCCGGAATGAGGAACTGCTTGGAGCGTTCGGGCGACTTGTAGTAGCCACCGACCGCGATGTCGTACTTGCCCGTGGCGAGGCCGGTTTCCTGGGCAATGTCGGAGACGCCTTCCATTTCGAACTTATACTGCGGCAGCTTTGCGTTGATCGCCTTCAGAAGATCGGGCTCATAGCCTTGCGGCTCGACGCCGATCGCGCCCCATGCCAGCGGCTTGGATTCGGCAGAGGTGGCGATCTTGATCGTCCGAACGGTCTGGCCATGGCTGATCCCCGCTGTTGCAAGGGCAATTGCGATGCCGCCAGCGATGGCCAGGGCATAGCGGCGAGAAAAACTGGATGTGATTGCAGACATTTCTTAGGTTCCCTTCTTGTTGAGCTATTGAAAAGCGAGTTCCGACTGCAGGAATTGGGCAAGTCGCGGGCTGGAAGGTGCATCGAAGATTTCAGCCGGGCTGCCATCGGCGGCAACCACGCCACGATCCATGAAGACAATCCGGTTGGAGATGTTCTTTGCGAATTGCATCTCGTGGGTCACAAGCAGCGAAGTGATCCCTGACGAGGTGACATCCTTGATCACCTTTAGAACTTCACCGACGAGCTCGGGATCCAGCGATGACGTAGGCTCATCGAAGAGTATCACGTCGGGGCGAACCGCCAGGGCGCGCGCGATGCCGGTGCGCTGGAGCTGGCCGCCCGACAGTTGGGAGGGATAGCTATCTCGCTTCGGGGTGAGGCCGACCCGCTCGAGCTCCCGCAAGGCGATCTCCCGCGCCTCATCTGCGGACTTGCGCTGCACGATCACCAGGGGATCCATCACGTTCTGCAGGACCGTCATGTTCTTGAAGACGTTGAATTGCTGAAAGACCATCGCCGTTCGCAACCGGATCGCCTGGACAGCGGTCTTGTCGGCACGCTGGTAATCCATCCGAATCTGATCGAACGCGATGGTTCCTGAGGACGGCTTGGCAAGGTAGTTGATGCATTTCAGCAACGTGGTCTTGCCGGTGCCGCTGGGGCCGATGATCGACACCACGTCACCCCGCTTTACCGAGAGATTGACGCCGTTCAGAACCTGCGTGCTTCCGTAGGACAGCTTTATATCTTTGAGTTCAAGCATTCTGGTTGGTGCCCTTCACAGTGTGGGACGGAGTGCCTTGACCGCATGCGACATCATCACCCGCTCTCCGCATGGCCGAGAACGTGCATCAGCCGGTTTGCCCAGCCGAAGATCGATATGGCGTGGATCAGATCGATGATCTCGCGGTCATCCATGCCAACTGATCGAAGCGCGGCGATGTCGTCTGCCGTCGCTTCCGACGGCGCCGCCGACAGGCGGCGGGCAAAGCTGTAGATTGCCGCATCGCGTTGGCCGAGCGCTTCAGGTTTGTGGAGATAAAGTGCGGTGACCACTTGGTCGCTCTTGGTCAACTCCGCATGCCGGCGGGCGTGGACAACGGCACAGAATTTGCAGCCATTGACGATCGAGGCCCCCAATGCGCCAAGTTCGCGGTCGGGACGGGCGAGCCCGCCTTCGACATACATGATTGCGTTGAACAGAACCGTGCGGGCAAGATAGCTCTCTGGGTCATGCGCAAGGGTGCGCACATATTCCGAAACTTTCTTGGCCGAAGGCGTAACCTTCATCGCTTCAAGCTGTTCCGGCGTGGCTTCGGATAGCTTGACCGGCGCGATGTATGGCTGCCAGTTCAGCGGCTTCAGGCGCACCGAGGAAATCATGCCGACCTCATCAATCGCAAGCCGGTCGCTACCCGCGTCTGGAAGTTGACGAAGGCAATCAGTTCGGAGAGCGCGACGATCTGAGGATTGCTCAATCCGGCCTGGGCGAGCAGGGCGATGTCGCTCGCCTCGGCCTTTTTTGGCGTCACCGTGACCAGGTCGGCGTGCCGGGCGATAGTCGCCAATGGTTCTTCCAGAGCCGTCTCGCCCTGGGCTACAGCCAGAAGCTGCTCTGTAGGATCAAGCTGATCCAGCTGAACATCATATTCGGCCACCAGGACCGGATCGGCATTCAGGGCGGCCATGCGACGGGCAAGAGCAACACGCAAATTCGGCGCCAGCCCCTGATCGTTTGCCGGGTGCAGCACCGAGAGGCGACATTCCTCGGCCCCTCGCACGAATTCGGGCCGAAACCGCCGTGCAGCGAAAAGGGCATCGTCCGGTGAAAGACCCGCTGCCTTGTCCATTGCGTCAATCACAGCGCGGCCTCCTTGTGCAACAAGGGTATTGAATCGACCCACTCGTCGCCCAGAAGTTCGGGCGTGTCGTAGGCGATCAGATTGGCGAAGTGGGTTTCGACATCCTCGGCAAACAGCGATGCGGCAATGCCGCGCACAAGACGGTCGGCACCGGCGCTGACGGCCGGGATGTCGCCGGAGACCTTGCCGTGCGTCAGCATGGCGGCGTCGTTGAAGCAGTGGATATGTGCAAGCATCGGGCAGGAGCCGGGGACGCGTTCGCGAAACTCGAAGGCAGGACCGAGATCCGGCGCGTCCGACATGCCTGCACGACCCGGCCCCATATCCGGCCTATATCGGCCATCCGACCAGGTGCGGATATGTGGGGCGATCGCCGCGAATTCCGGGCGGCCGTTGAAGTCATTTGAAAAACCGGTTGCCGCGATCAGGAAGTCGTAGCGCATCAGCCCTTGTGTGGTTTCGATCAGCAGGCCCTCCGGATCTTCCCTTACCGCAACGATGCCGCAGTCGAGAAAGAACCGGGCATTCGCGTGGCGAGACACGCGAAGCGTGGATGAACGCGGCGGCGGCGTCTGGGTGGAGGCGGTGTAGTCGAAGAACTTCCACTTCCAGGCATCGGGCAATTCATGCATGCCGAGTACGACACCCGGGCTGCCGATGCCGGTCAGCTTGTTGATGCGCGGCATCTCCTTGCGCCGGATCAACATGTCGACAGAACCGGCGCCCGCCTCGAGTGCGGTCGCAGCATTGTCCATGGAAGAGGCACCGGCGCCGATAACTGCCACACGCTTGCCTTTCAGCGCATCGAAATCGATGTCGTCGGCAGAATGGGCCCAATAGGCGCGATCGATCCCGTTGAGGAAATCGGGTACGGCAATACCGCCCAGACCGGAGCGACCGGTGGCCAGAACCAGACGACGGGTGAGAACCCGGCCGGATTCCGCGCCTTCGATATCGATCGCAATCAGATCACCAACGGGTTCGACGGCGGTCATGCGCACGCTGTTGCGCAATGGCAGAGCCAGGACCTTGCGGTACCAGACCAGGTAATCCATCCACTGGCCCTTGGGGATTTTGTCCAGCGACCGCCAGGCCTCAACGCCCCATTGCGCCGTGAACCAGGCGCGGAACGTCAATTGCGGCAGGCCGAGCGACGGACCGTGCAGGGTTTTCGGCGACCGGAGCGTTTGCATGCGGGCAAACGTTACCCACGGCCCTTCGAGCCCTGCCGGAGCCGCGTCATAGGCGACGACATTGGTTATCCCCGTCAGCACCAGCTTTGCCGTGGCAGCAAGTCCACACATGCCGGCGCCGATCACCACGACGTCACGGACAGGGACACCATCGTGCGAACGTGCCGGGACCCATGGCCTGGCAGGCAGTTCGAGGAAGTCGAGATCCTGCGCCAGCTGTGCCTCGAGCGCGGCAAGACTTGTCAAAATTGGCGCGGTGGGGGAATGCTTCATATCCCCGTTCCGTGATTTGTGGCGGATGCAGGATCGGTCACCAGTTGGCCGGCCAAGGCCGGATCGAGTTTCTTGAAGCCGACTATCGATCGTTCAGCCACCGCTTCGACCGCCTCCATCAACGCCTGTGCGACTGGACGAAGGGGACGTTTTTCGGCAGCCACAACCCCCCAATAAAAGAGAACGGTCGCGTCAATCGGGCGGATGGCGACCCCTGGCAAGGCCACGCCATAGGCGGTGAGGGGATCAATGACAGCGGCAACGCCGGTCCGGCGCACAAGCTGCAACGCGCCATAGGCAGTATTCGTCCGGATCACTGGCCCGGTGTCGATACCCCTGGCGGCCAATGCCTTGGAGACGTGCAGTTGGAAACGCAGCGGGTTGAGCAAGGTAGCGACGCGACGGCCGGCAAAGGCCGAAAGCGGTATGACGTCGAGTTCTGCCAGCGGATCGTCCTCCCGCACAGCAGCAACATCGGGCGCCGAATAGAGCCGCAGGACATCCAGGCCGGGTGTATCGAGCGGCAGGCTTGAAAAGCCGATCTCGGCACGACCGCTGCGCACTTCCTGGGCCACGATGGAGGGAAGAAACTGTCCGAGATGTGTCTCGTGCGGAAGCTCGATACCCTTGAGCTCGGCCATGGCCGTCGGGATCAGGCCAGTGCCGATCGCGGAGGTTGTGACAATCTGCAGGATCCGACCCCGGCCGGCGGCGATCATCTTGGCCCGCGCCGCGAGTTCGGTGAAGGACATCAGCAGTCGCCGCGCTTCTTCTTCAAATGCGACACCCTCTTCAGATAGCTGCACCCGTCGACCGACCCGGTGCAGCAATTCGAAGCCAAGTTCGCCCTCAAGATCCTGAATGGTGCGTGTCACCGCAGGTTGGGAACGCCCGAGCATGTCAGCCGCCTTGGTAATGCTGCCGCTGGCAGCCACCGCAAGGAAGGTCTGAAGGTCCCGAGTTTCCATATTCTCCCTACATGTGAAATACGTATGATTGACATCGTCTCATTCATTTTTGATATATGTCAAGCGGAAACTAATGTTCTCAGCGGCGCTTGCCGGCTCAGAGCCGGAGCCCTTGATCGAAACGGCTGGGGGCAACCGAGGTGACTCCAATTCGAAACCTCGTGATGAAAAAACTTGTAGGCCGGGACTACAAGGATTCTCGAACCATAAAGCCTGCAACAGGAGGAATGTTATGCGCGTGAGTATTCTGGGCGCCGGAGCAATTGCCTATGGCCTTGCGGCCTATTTGGCACAATCGGGACACTCGCCAACACTTTGGTCACCGTCGGGACACCGCACCAGAACGTTGGCTACTGGCGAATTGTTGAAGGCGACGGGGGATATCGAGGCGACGGTGCCGGTGCGCATTGCCAAGGATTGCAGAGATGCTATCGAGCACGCGGACGTGGTGGTGATCGCGCTTCCGGCTTACGGCCACAAGATGGTGATGGACGCCGCCGTCCCTCATCTGGCAGATGGAATTCCGGTCATCATCAGTTCGCATAGTTCGTTCGGGGCTCTGTATCTCTGGAAGCGGTTGGCCGAGCGCAAGGTCAGGTTGCCGATCGTCGTTTGGGGCACAACGCTACTGACTGGCCGCCAGCTCGGATCAACCGAAGTCAATGTCACTTCCATTCGCCAGAAGCTTGATGTTGCGACGCTGCCTTTCGATGCGCTCGACCAAGGGTACGAGCTTTGCACGGCCTTGTTCGGCAATCGTTTCGTCAAGCGGGATGGTCTGCTGGCGATTGCGCTCAGCAACCTCAATCCGCAGAACCATCTGGGAATTGCCCTTCTCAATCTCACACGCATGGAAAAGGCCGAGCAGTGGAGCCAAGGGGGAAATGTCACTCCTGCCGTTGGTCGCTTGATCGAGGCTCTGGATGCCGAACGGTTGGCCATCGCTGCCCATTTCGGTATCGCGGTTCGTACGGTCCAGGAACATTTTTCATTGTCGTTTCATGTGCCCATGAGCACTGTTTCGGACATGAACCAGGAGATGGATCGTCTAGGCCGCGGCGGGTTTGGCCCGACAACCATCCAGAGCCGCTATATTCTCGAGGATGTTCCGTTCGGCCTGCTACCGACTGCCGTTCTGGGGAAGATCAGCGGAAATCCGGCGACACTCCATGAATCCGGAATTTCCATCTTGTCGGCGGCTTATGGCCGGGATCTCAAGGGAGATAATGATATTCTTCCTGCGCTCGGCATCGAGGAAATGACAAAGGCGGATCTTGAAACCCTTTGCCGCAAAGGGTTATAACAGCTTCCAGTGCGCTGTAGCCCAGCTGCAGTGAATATTCTCCCAGCCCGGCATCGGCAGGGTCCTTGGCCGCAGGCAGCGTCTCTGCACGATCAGGAAGGATGATTGAAGCGACGAGCGCGTTGCGCGATCAGGGCGCTATCCATCGGTGTTGGGTGGCATAGGCCTCATTGCCAACCATTGCTCATGCGACATCGTTGGCAGGTCAAACTGGTGGCGGGTGGTCGAATAACCGTGTCCACCCATTCTGCCGACGGCGTCTAGCGCGAGTTGATCGATATAGAAACGCTCCTGGTCAACAAGATCCTCACGAATGTGCATCCGCATAACTTGACCAAGGACAATCTCGCGCGACTTACCCAGGCCAAGCGTCAAATGTCGGCGGCATTCGAAGGCTATAGGCGCTTCGAAAATGTAGGGGCATTGGACCGTCTCACCGGGCACAGGCGTCAGTCCGGCCTCGGCCAGTTCGTCAATGTGGGAAGGAAATGGGACGGCACAGACGTTCATGGCGTCAACCAGCGCATGGTCCACGATGTTGACTGTGAATTCCTCAGTCAGTCGGATGTTGAGCGTCGTATCTTTGAAGGACATGTCATTATGGTTCTCCACACCCAGGGCTAGGATTGGAGGATCGGCCGAGAGGCAATTGAAGAAGCTGTAGGGCGCAGCATTGACAGTCCCGTCGGGGTGTCGTGTGGTCACCAGAGCGATTGGCCGAGGCACCACTGCCCCGATCAGCAGCTTGTAGCGTTCGCGTGCCGAGATGCGGGCGAAGTCGATGCTCACGCGGCTCCGCTGCCCCACCGGCTCGGGCTGGGGGTTGAGCATTATATCCTCCTGAATTTTGCCAAGCTGCTTGAGAGTTGGTCACCCTGCCTGAGCGTATGTACTCAGGATGGAGCGAACGTCGGGCTCAGTTTGATCGCTGATTTGCGCCCGAGCCTCGAGTGCCTCGAGATGGTGTTCCATCGCATGCATGGCGCGCTCGGGATTGTGTTGGCGCAGCGCCTGAATGATTTCGACGTGTTCGTCGACGCCGCACTGATCGGAGTGCGGACGGCTGTACAAGGCTAGGATCAGCGAACAGCGCGATACAATCTCGCTGACATAACGGGTCAGCGGCTTCGATCCCGTGAGTTCGGCCAGCAGAATGTGGAATTCGCCCGCCAGCCGTATCGATAATGGTCCGCTCGTGTTTACTGCGTCCCTTTCAAGTTTGACGTGGCCCTCAAGTGCCGCAAATTGAGCGGGTGTGATCTTTCGCGAAAGCCGGTCCACTACCTCGCGCTCCAGGCAGCGTCGTAGGGAAAATATATCTAACGCTTCCTCGAGCGTCGGTTCGGCGACGCAGGCTCCGCGATTATTCCTCACCTCCACCAGGCCTTCGGCACTCAGTCGGACAAGCGCGTTTCGTACGCTGGTCCGGCTAACGCCGAACTGCTCGCCGATGGCGTCTTCGGGCAATTTCATACCGGGGCGAAGCGCCTGCTCAATGATGGCGCGACGCAGCGACAAGTAGACGTTTTCGGCTCGACTCGATTTGGTCATCGCATCCCCCTAAGCTCCCGCAACTTATCGATCAAGATATATTTTTGTCAATATGGGATACGATTTATCTTGAAATAGGTATACAATTATGCGGTAGTTACGTACACGGACCTGCAGGCGGCCGTCGCCGTGCCGCAGACGATAGGCTGCCTCTGGGAGGAGCGCACCGCATGACAACCAATTTGTTGATTAGAAATGTGCGCCCGATGGCTGGCGCCAATGTGGATATTCTTATTGAGAATGGCCGCATTACCCGCGTCGAGCCGGAGCTTTCACCTTTGGGCGGGCTGGTGGAGGACGGCGGAGGTCGCATCGTCGTTCCGGGCTTGGTCGAAGCGCACACCCACCTCGACAAATCGATGATCGGAATGGCGTGGTATCGCAATGAAGTCGGCCCTCGCTTGATAGACAAGATCGAGACCGAGCGTGAAGCCAAGATCCGCTTGGGTATCGATCCGGTCCGCCAGTCGCGTCGACAGGCGCTTGCCTCAGTGGCGCAAGGCACCACCCATATCCGTAGCCACGTCGATATCGACACCGTGCACGGCCTTGCCGGTGTAGAGGGCGTCATGCGCACTCGTGACGAGCTACGAGACCTCGTCGATATTGAGATCGTCGCCTTTCCTCAAGGCGGTATGATGATCCGGCCTGGCACTGTCGAACTTATGCGACGGGCGTTGGAAATGGGCGCCGAGGTGGTCGGCGGGCTGGACCCTGCTGGGGTTGATCGCGATCCCAAAGGGCACCTCGATGCAATTTTCGACCTCGCTCAACGCTTTGGCCGGCCCATAGATATACATTTGCACGAAGCGGGAGAGCTTGGCGCCTTTTCGCTCGAACTCATCATCGAACGCACCCGTGCACTCGGCATGCAGGGAAGGGTGGCAGTCAGCCATGCCTTCTGTCTCGGCATGCACGATGCCGATTATGTCGGCCGACTAATCGACGAGTTGGCGGAGCTTTCGATCCATATTCTTACCACCGGGCCGGCATCGCAGCCGTCGCCTCCGGTCGCCAAATTGCGATCTGCTGGAGTGGTCGTCGGCGCCGGAAATGACGGCATCCGTGACATCTGGGGACCTTACGGCAGTGGTGACATGCTGGAACGCGCGATGTTTGTCGGCTTGCGCAACAATTTTCGCCGCGACGATGAACTCGAATGGGCCCTCGACGTCTGCACGCGCGGCGGTGCCGGAGTTCTTGCGCTGGAAAGGTACGGCCTGATGCCCGGCTGCTGGGGGGACATGGTTTTGGTGGAAGGCGAGACACTCGCCGATGCCGTCGTGTCCCACCGGCCGCGCGCGTTGGTCGTCAAGCGCGGCAAGGTCGTCGCGCGAGGCGGGGTTGCGGTGCAGACCTCACCTGCGCAAATGAGCACAAAAACTTATTAGAAGGGATACGATGTCTAAATTAAATTGTATACAATAATGTGATATGTCTATACAAAAAAGGCCCCAGTGCCTTTCGAGGCAACCTAGGCCCCAGGGAACAATAAGCAACGAGAGGAGCAATCATGTCATTCAACAGGCGTACATTTCTGCAGATCGGATCAGGGGCGTTAGGACTCGCAATAACCGATGCTACCTTCACCAAATTTGCCTTTGCCGAGGGGGCGGCGGGCACATTGCGAGTGGCGATCGCCAAACCCGCGGGCAATCTTGATCCGCAGAGCCACTACGCGATCTGGGCCATTCAGGACCTGATGTTCGAGCCGCTGGTGCGGTACGGCAAGGGCGGCCAGATCGAGCCTTGCCTTGCGACCGACTGGAAGATCGAAGAGGGGGGCAAGACGTTGCATCTTACGTTGCGCCAGGGGGTAACGTTCCAGGACGGCGCAGTGTTCGATGCAGCTAGCTGCAAGTGGAATCTGGAGCGTTGGCTAGGACTCGATCAGTTCAGCTGGATGAACTGCTCCAAGTATTTTCAATCGTTGGAAGTGATCGATGAGCACCAGATAGCCGTTCATTTCAAAGAACCGCCGCTGGCGCTCATGCAGGAGCTTTCCTACACACGGCCGCCGAGGTTCCTCAGCCCCAAATCGGTCGATGCGAATGGCAAATTTGTCGAACCCGTCGGCACCGGTCCTTGGCGTCAACTTAGCGCTGACGATACACAAAGTGTTTTCGAGCGCTACGACGGCTACTGGGGCGACAAGCCGACTTATCAGCGTCTCGAAGCCAAGGTCATCCCTGATCCGCGCGCGCGGGTTGCCGCCCTGCGCGCTGGCGAGATCGATCTCGTCGGCGGGTTTTGGATCGCGCCGCTTACCCCCGTTGAGGCAAAGCAGCTCGAGGCCGCAGGGCTCAACGTGGTCATCGATCCCGGCAACGTCACACTGGTGATGGCTTTCAATCCCGATCGCACCGAAGCGCTCAAGGATCCGCAAGTGCGCAAGGCCGTCAGCATAGGGATCGATCGCGCGGCGATTTCCCAGGCGCTCTACCAAGGCTTTGCCCGACCGGCGGGCAACCTGTTCTCCGATGCATTGCCATTTGCTGGCACCCAGCATGATGCCCCAGTTCGCGACGTTGCGGCCGCATCAGCGCTCCTGGAGAAGGCGGGTTGGACGGGTGGTCCCGTGCGTTCCAAGGACGGCACGCCACTGACGCTTGAGATTGTCGTCAGTCCCGACGCCGTTCCCGGCTCTCGCGTCGTGGCCGAAGTCATACAATCCGAGATGAAGGAAATCGGCATCAATTTGATCGTCCGCTCTGTCGACCACGCTTCTAAGCACACCGACATGCTCGAACGGAAATACGATCTCGGCTTCTTCCTGACCTACGGGGCTCCTTACGATCCGTTCGGCACGGTGGTGGCCTTGTGCCTCTCGACCTTCAAAAACGATGTCGAGGGCAAGCTGTTCACCGATCCGGCCAACCTGGACCCGCTGATCAACGCTGCGACAGCGGCAACCGGGGATCAGATCGCGCCATCGATCCAAAAGGTTTACGACTGGCTGCGTGACAACGACGCGATAGCGCCGTTGGTTTACGTTCCCAGCATCTGGGCGCACTCCAAGCGGGTCCAGGGCTTCACCAGCCCGGTCACCGAATACGATATGCCATACGAAAATATCGTGCTGGCCGAGTAGAGGGAGGGCGCGTTGATCCACTTCATCAGCAAGAGGCTGAGGCACTCCCTCGTACTGCTGTTCATGGCGTCTCTGGTTTGCTTTACCCTGGTTGTTTCGGCTCCGGGAAATGTCGCTGTTCTCATCGCTGAACTCAGAGGAGCAGTTGCAACCCCGGGTTACGTCGAAAAGGTTGCCGAAGAGATCGGACTGCATAAGCCCCTGCTGATGCGCTACGCGGGTTGGCTCGGCGATGCAGTCCGAGGAGATTTTGGCATCTCCTACAGAACGGGCCAGGAAGTCAGTGCGGACTTGCCAAAGCGCATGTTGGTCACCGGTACCCTGATCGTTGGCAGCGCCGTGGTTGCGACCCTGCTCGGCCTGGCTCTCGGATTCCTGGGTGCCTTCTGGCCCTACAGACTGCCGGACCGCGTTTCGCGCGGTTTGGCTCTTCTCGGCGCATCGACACCGACATTCTTCGTCGGGGCGCTGATGATCTATGGTTTCTCTGTCACCTTTCAGCTCTTTCCATCCTTCGGCTTCGGCGGTCCGGAAAGTTGGGTGCTGCCATGGGTCACTGTCGCGGTGCTGCCCGCCGCCGTGCTCAGCCGTGTCGTTCGTGTGGGACTGGAAGAGGCCATGGCCAGCCCCTTCGTGTTGACGGCCAAAAGCAAAGGTCTGGGACGGACCGCCATCCTGTTCCGGGACGCGCTGCCAAACATCATACCTGTGTTCATCAACGCACTGGGAACCCAGGTCGGCCTGATGACCGCAACTGCTATCATCGTTGAACCGCTGTTCGCCTGGCAGGGCGTGGGCGACTACTTTCTCCAAGGCGTGAAGTTCCGGGACTTCATGGTCGTGCAGGCCTGCCTGTTGATCTTCCTCGCCTTCTTCATCGTGGTGAATCTGATCGTCGATCTCGCAGTTCTGATGACCGATCCACGTGTCCGGCGCCAATGGAGCTGACCATGAATAGATTAAAGCCTGCATTCGCCCGGTTGAACAAGTTGCCCCGCGTGGCCTTGATCGTGATCGGCCTCTTCCTCGCCCTGGGCAGCTTCGCGCCATGGCTCGCTCCACAAGATCCCAGCGCACAGAACTTACTGGAGACCGGCCTGGGACCAACTGCCGCACATTGGCTCGGCACCGACCATCTCGGGCGCGATACGCTCAGCCGCCTGATCATTGCGGCGAATACGTCGTTGGTCAGCGTTGGCTCGGTCCTCATCATTGCAATGACGGTCGGTGTCGCCATGGGGACCATCGCTGGCTACCACCGCGGTTGGGTAGACGACCTGCTGATGCGCATCGTCGACGTCGGACTGTCCATCCCAAGCCTGATCACTGCCCTTGCCGTGATCGGGATCGTCGGGCCGGGCTACTGGACCTTGGTACTGGCTCTGTCATTGGCATGGTGGCCGATGAGCGGTCGTATCAGCCGGGCCGTGGCGGTCAGCATCATGAGCAAGCCGCATATCGAAGCCCTGCGTGTGCTGGGCGCCAGCCCATGGCGCATTTACTTCGGCCATTTGCTCCCCGGCACCATCGGCGCGGTCATGGTCTATGCGACGGCGGATGCCGGGACAGCCGCTTTGGCTGTCGCAACACTCAGCTTCCTTGGTCTGGGCATTCAGCCGCCCACGCCGGAATGGGGACAGATGCTTGTTGATGCTTTGCCGTATCTCGAGTCGGATCCGCGACAGGTTATCCTGCCCGGCCTGGCCCTGACCGCTGCGGTGATCGGCTTCAACATCCTCGGCGAATCCATAGCACTTAATCGCATTCCCAAGCCGCTTTCGAGGCGGACGCTTGCCTTGCGCAGAATTGAGGTCGCCGGCTGGGCCAAGGAGAATTCGGATGCATGACGAACCCCTTTTGAACGTCAGCAATCTGACGGTCGATCTCCTGACCGCGAAGGCCGCGGTACGCCCCGTCGATGGCGTCAGCTACACCGTCCGGCAAGGAGAATGCCTTGCCATCGTCGGGGAAAGCGGCAGCGGCAAGACTGTAATGAACTTCGCGCCGCTCGGTCTGATGCCGACCGGCGTGACGACGAACTTGTCGGGATCGGTGCGCTTCGATGGGCGTGAATTGATCGGCCTGCCGGAATCCGAGATCCGTAAGGTACGAGGCAAGTCGATCGGATTCATTTTCCAGGATCCGATGAGCGCGCTGAACCCCGTCCGCCGTGTTGGAAGGCAGATCGCCGAGATGGCGGAGCTCCATCTCAAGATGACCCCACGCGCTGCGGAGGAGCGGGCGTTGGAACTCATCAAGCTGGTCGGCATCTCGGATCCAGCAGCGCGACTTCGTCAATTCCCCCACGAACTGTCGGGTGGTCTCAGGCAACGCATCGTAATTGCCATTGCGCTGGCCGGCGAGCCAAAACTTCTGATCGCGGACGAGCCTACGACCGCTCTCGATGTGACGGTCCAGGCTCAAATCCTGCGCCTGCTCAAGGACCTGCAGCGGCGGCTCAACATGGCCATGGTGCTGATTACCCACGATATGGGGGTAGTCGCCGGAGCGGCCGACAACATCGTTGTCATGTATGCGGCTCGGGCCGCCGAACGAGGTCCCGTGGACAAGGTCCTCGTTACCCCACGCCATCCGTACACGAGAGGGCTGATCAACGCGATCCCACGGCGGGAAGACCCGATCGGTTCGGAGTTTCGCGGTCTTCCCGGGATACCTCCAACGCTGGGCGCGCCATTCAAAGGCTGTGCCTTTGCCCCGCGCTGCGAGCTCGCAATTCCCGCATGCACCGCAAGCCGCCCTCCACTTGCGCGGTCGGTCGACAGCGCTGTTGTCGTGGCCTGCGCGGTTGTCAACCAAAGGAAGGCAGCAGCATGACGCACGGTCCTGTTCTGAAAGTCGAAAACCTGCAGACGCGCTTCAAAAGCGTTCAGCGAGGCAAGTTCATCCATGCCGTCGACGACGTCTCGATCGAGCTCTATCCGGGCGAGATCGTCGGTCTGGTAGGCGAGTCCGGTTGCGGAAAGTCGACGCTGGGCCGCACCATTGTGGGTCTCGAAAAGGCAAGCGCGGGACGAGTCCTGCTTGATGGAGTGGACCTCACCACACTCTCCGGTGCAGCACTGCGCGAAAGCCGCAGGGCGCTCCAATACGTGTTTCAGGATCCATATTCGTCCCTGAACGACAGACAGACGGTCGGTGAGACGATCGATGAAGCGTTGCTGATCAGCGGGTTGAAATCACAATCCGACCGCAACCATCGTACCAAGGCGCTCCTGGATCAGGTCGGACTGGCGGACGCTTTGAAGGATCGGCACACGCGGGAACTGTCCGGAGGGCAGCGCCAGCGCGTTGCGATTGCCCGATCCCTCGCCGTGAATCCAAGAGTGCTGATCTGCGATGAACCAGTTAGCGCACTGGATTTGTCCATCCGAGCCCAAGTGATGAACCTTTTCCTGCACCTGCAGAAAGATTTTGGGGTGGCGTGCCTGTTCATTGCCCACGACCTTGCGTTGGTCAGGCAGGCTGCATCGCGCGTCTACGTGATGTACCTCGGCAAGATCGTGGAGCACGGGCCATCGCAGGAACTCTACGATCACCCAGGCCATCCCTATTCGCAGATGTTGCTGGCCTCGACACCGGAGGTGGATCCGATCGCCGAAAAGCAGCGCAGGGTTCCGGTCATGATCGGGGAGGTGCCGAGCCCTACGAATCCACCATCCGGCTGCAGGTTCCGGACTCGCTGCCCCTTGGTGGTCGAAGAATGCAAACAACAGATGCCACCGGCCTTGAAGCTATCTCCTGGGCACAGTTCGGCTTGCGTGTTTGCCAAGGATCTCCATCGCGGCAAACGTTCGGCGCTGATTTCGCCAACAGCCAATGCGGCATGACACGTTGACACAGCCTAGCGGCGCACCAATTCACCACGCCGCCGCCTACCTCGACACGAATGCTCACGGGACGGTGGTGCGCCAAACAGTGAGGTCGTGGCAATGAACAGCGCGTCACTCCGGCGCCAAACGGCGCCGGATAAAATTGACGTATCGTTCACATCATCCGTTTGATGTCGGTGTAGGCACCGTTCGTCTTCAGCGTCACGGTGACGTCGGCATCGGTGCGGTTACGCCAGAACCAACCGTGATTGCCGTCAAACGCTGCCTCAAGTACGCCCTCGTCCTCTGCAGCCCCGCGGCCCTTCTCGTATGAAATGTTTTCGCCGCCGCCGTCACCATGGGTGTCGAAGTTCACCGCCGCGCCATTGGCCGTCCAAGAGTATTGTGCCTGTGCGCCCTTGGCCATGACGAGCTTGATCTCAGCTCCTTCGCCGGGCTTCAGGGTGACCGACATTTCGTCTGTCCGGAGTTCCTGGGCAGAGGCGGAACCCATCACCAGTTCAGCGAAGACGCGCTCCAGAAGACTCGACTGCTGATCTCGGGCTGGCACGGCGATCGGAGTGCCGTTTTGCAGTTCGCGAAGGCGGTCCTGCTCGGCCTCTTCGGCCAGTTGTGTCTTGATCTCGCCCATCTCGGTGAGCTCGAGCGCTCGCCCAACGCCGGTGGGATCGATGGCGTATTCGGCCGGCAGCACGATGGTCACAAGGATGGCAGCTGCCGCGAGAATTGCGATGACGGTAGAGCGAAGGAGTTGCATGGATGTCGGCAGCTCGGCGCGGGTCGGGATGTCGGTATTGTACATAGGAGAATTCCTTTTTTGGGATCTTTACTTGGAGGCTCAGGAGACGACCCAGCCGGTGAGCTGATAGCCGATCAGCACAAACCCGGCGGTCATCATGATGGTGTTGGCGGTGTATGCGTGGCGCCAGAAACTGTCGGTCCGGCGCCAGTAGCCCATGACAATAAGGATGGCAGCGAGCGCCAAAAGCTGGCCAATCTCAACGCCGACGTTGAAGGCAAGAAGATTTGGCACTAGCCCGTCGGGCGAGATGTTGTATTCGATGATCTTCGCCGACAGGCCGAAGCCGTGGAAAAAGCCGAAGATCAGCGTCGCGATCCTGGTGTTCGGCTGGAAACCGAGCCACCTCTGGAAAGCGCCCATATTGTCGAGCGCCTTGTAGACGACCGACAGGCCGATGATCGCGTCGATGATGTAGCTGTTGATGCCCACCTTGAAATAGACGCCAAGCAGCATGGTCGTGGAATGGCCGAGCGCGAACAGGCTCACATAGATGCCAATGTGCTTCATCCGGTAGAGGAAGAAGATCACGCCGAACAGGAACAGGATGTGGTCGTATCCCGTCACCATGTGCTTGGCGCCGAGATAGATGAAGGGCAGCAGATTGATGCCCGTGATCTCCTGGATATAGCCCTTGTCGCCTTCGGCAACGGCATGGGCGAGGGCAACCGCCCCAAGCAATGGAAGGGTCAGGAGAGCAATGAGCATAGGAAGGGCCAACCGCCAGCGCGCGCAAGGCGTGCGTGGCGGACCCTCGTAGAAGGATCCTTGCATGAGAATTCCAATCGTCGTCGTTGAGGATGGCCGCGCGTGCGGCCGCGATCATGCGATGACGATCTGCCTGGGAGGGCGCTCAAGCCGGAAACGGATTTTGAGGTCGGCAAACGAAGGCGGGTAAACCAGCCAGCTCCGGCCTATCGGCGGTGCTGGCTGCGCGAAGCCCGGAAGCGTGCTCGCCGTCTCATGGGTGTGGTCGGCCGGATTGTGGCCGTGGGTATGACCAAAGCTCTGCTCATCGGCTTCGCCATCGTCATGGCTGTGGCCGTGTTTTTCGATCTGTGCTGCCAGCTCTGCGTGACGCGCTGCCTCGGCGGCAGCGAGCGCCATCGGGCTATGCGAGGCCGAACCACCCATTGGGGAGACCAGCACGCCGAGAGTCATCGCGAAAGCGACGATGAGACGAAAGGCTATGCTATGGATCCAATTCGGCATGCTTAACGATTATTCTCTAAAATCCTAACGAATCGTTGCGTGCACCAGAATCGAGGCCACTTTGAGGCTTGGAATATCCTCTCTGGGGGGATAGCATCAAGGTATGAATGAGCGTCCCTACGTCCACGAAACCCATCCTGCCATCATCAAGCGGCTGAAGCGCGCCGACGGCCATCTGCGCGGGATCGTCGAGATGATCGAGGCCGGTCGACCGTGCCTCGACATCGCCCAGCAACTTCATGCCGTGGAGAGGGCCATCGCCCAGGCCAAGAAGACGCTGATCCAAGACCACCTCAACCACTGCCTTGAGGACGTCGTCGGACCGCTGGCGCTCGAGCAGCGCCGCTCGATCGACGAGTTCAAGGATATCACCAAATACCTGTGAGAAGCGCCATGATGGACAAAGTTCGCGATTGGTTCGGATTCGGCCCGATGACGCACGGCATGGGCGGCCACGGACATGATCACGGCGAGGGCGGCCATGGTCACACCCATGGCGTCATCGACCCGACGATCGCCACGACGACGCGCGGCATCTGGGCGATCAAATGGTCATTCGTCGTTCTGGCCATCACGGCGGCGCTTCAGCTCGTGGTCGTGTTCCTCTCCGGCAGCGTGGCACTGCTGGCCGACACGATCCACAATGTCGGCGACGCGGTCACCGCTATCCCATTGTGGGTCGCCTTCATGCTGGCCCGTCGCAAACCGAGCGAGACGTTCACCTACGGGCTGGGCCGCGTCGAGGATCTGGCCGGCATTCTGATTGTCCTCATCATCCTGTTCAGCGCCATCGTTGCCGGCTACGAGGCGATCGACAGGTTGATCAATCCGCAGCCGATCGCATTTCTTGGCTGGGTCGCCATAGCCGGCATCATAGGTTTCTTAGGCAACGAGGCCGTCGCTGTGTTCCGTATCCGTGTCGGCCGCGAGATCAACAGCGCGGCGCTGATCGCGGATGGTTACCATGCCCGCACCGACGGCTTTACCAGTCTGGCGGTCGTGCTTGGCGCTATTGGCGTGTGGCTAGACTTTCCGCTTGCCGATCCGATCATCGGACTGTTGATCACGCTGGCGATCTTCGCCATCGTATGGCAGTCGTCGAAAGCCGTGTTGACCCGCATGCTCGACGGCGTCGAGCCTGGCATCGTCGATGAAATCCATCATGCCGCCAAGCATGTATCCGGCATCGAGCGTGTCCAAAGCGTGCAGGCGCGCTGGATCGGCCACCGCCTGCATGCCGACGTGGCCATCAGTGTTCCGGAGATGGCGACGGCCAACGACGTGCTGGGTGTAACTGAAGCCCTCAAACAGGAGCTGTTCGCCCACTTGCCGGCGTTGGCCGAAGCCAACGTTCGCTTGGTGAGCCCGGCCGTCACTGGCGCGGAAACCTCTCATGCTCACCATCATGCGCCGGAGCCCTTCAAGGTCGCCTGTGATCTGGCTGAAGGGACATTGGAAATCGTCGATACACCGGCTGGCGAGCGGATGCGTCTGACGATCGACCGGCATGCCGACGATTTGACGGCGACGGTGATCATCGACCGGCCAGAGGGGCCGGAGACGTTGCACCTCGATCCTGTCGCCGACAATCATCATCGCCTTGAGAGCACAGTCACCCCTGCCGAGCCGCATGAATTCGAGGCAAGACTGGTCCTGAAGGCCAAGGATCGCGAACAGGTGCTACCGTTCAAGATGGTCGAACCCGAAGGTCACCATCATTAGGTCGACAGACAGATACGCTGTTCAATGACCGATCTCGCAGCCTACGCTGGTCTTTTCCTGGCAGCCTTCATCGCCGCGACGATCTTGCCGATGCAATCGGAAGCGGTGCTGATCGGGCTCTTGCTTGCGGATTATTCGCCCTGGTTGCTAGTCGGAGTCGCGAGCGTCGGCAACGTGCTTGGGTCGGTGATTAACTGGTTGCTCGGCCGAGGCATTGAGCGCTTTCGGGACCGGCGGTGGTTTCCGGCGAACCAAACGCAACTAAACCGCGCACAAGTGTGGTATCGCCGTTACGGGAAGTGGTCGCTTCTGCTGAGTTGGCTGCCAATTGTCGGTGATCCGCTGACCGTCGTCGCGGGCGTCCTGCGCGAGCCTTTTCGGGTTTTCCTCTTGCTGGTCACTGCGGCCAAGGTCGGCCGTTATCTTGTTCTTGCCGCCATGACGCTGAGCGTGATTTGATCTTGAGGGCCCACCTTAACCGCATGTCCCATTTCGGCCTGCTTGCAATGCCAGACGTGCTGCCTGACCGGAAACGATGAAGTGCGAGTGAAAATGCGACTGACGGGCATGGTATCAGGCGTCGCGCTGTTGCTCGCTTCCGCCGCGGCGGCGAGTGCCCATCCCCATGTCTTTGCCGAAGCGAAGCTGGACATGACCGTCGGTCAAGACCGCACGGTCAAATCACTTCGGCATCTCTGGCGTTTCGACGACCTCTTTTCCAGCACTGTGCTGATGGAATTCGACAAGAATTCCGACCTTGTTCTTGATACAAAAGAACTCGATGAGGTTGCTCTCACCGTCCATGCGTCGCTGGCCGGGTACAACTACTTTCAGATGGTGACCTTGAACGGCAAGGACGTGACGATGGCGCCGCCACCGAAGTTCAGCGTCAGCTTTGAGAATGATCAGCTCGTTGTCCAGTTCGAAACGCAGCCGAAGGACCCGTTGGCTCTTGCTGGAAAAGTCAGCATCGGCGTCTATGACCCGACCTTCTACACGGCGATCGATTTTACCGACGACGACAAGATTGCTGTGGCTGGCCTGCCTGTAGGCTGCTCACGCGCGGTCGTCCGTCCAGATCCGGACACGGCCATCGCACAGAACCAGAAAAGCCTGACAGACGCGTTCTTCAGTGACCCAACAGGGACCGATCTCGGCAAGATTTTCGCGACACGCCTCGAATTGACCTGCGGCTGACCCGGAGCCGGTTCGATGGCCATGTTCCAGACGCTGGTCGACTTCCAACGCACGATCTACCTGGCGCTGGCCGAGCAGATCAAACTGCTTTCGGCCGGCGGCGATTGGCTGGCCTTCACGGCCTTTCTGCCGATGGGCGTGTTATTCGGTGCAGCGCATGCGCTGACGCCGGGTCACAGCAAAGCCCTACTGGCCACGTATTTGGCCGGTTCGAACGCAAAGGTTTCGCGCGGTCTTCGGGTATCACTGACACTTTCCTTCACGCATGTGACGATTGCCGTGCTGATCGCGGCGCTCTCGCTACCGTTGGTGTCTATTGCCCTGGGCAGTGTTGGCCGCGCGCCGCTACTAGAAGACGTCAGTCGCGGGCTGCTTGGACTCATAGGCGTCTGGATGCTCTGGCGCGCATTGAGCCACGGCCATCACCACAAGCATGAGGGCGAGGCCGTCGGCGTCATGGCCGGCTTGATCCCATGCCCGCTGACGCTTTTCGTGATGACCTTCGCAATATCCAGAGGCGTTCCGCTCGCCGGTATCCTGTTTGCAATCACCATGATGGCCGGCGTGGCGCTGACGCTGTCTTGCGTTGCGGTGTTGTCGATCCTGTTTCGGGAGCGCCTAGTGCATTTCTTCGACAGCCGGCCACGCCTGTTCGATGCCATTTCGCGGACGATCGAAGGCGCTGCCGGAATTGTTCTAGCCGGCGTAGCGGTCTGGCAAATCACTTCTTCCTAACGCTGTCCAAAGCCAGAGTCCCCGCGTCGGGGCAGCAGCTCCGCGTGATAATTCTGAGCCCAATGCGGTTGCGCAATAGCGCCAAATACGCTTCACAGATCCCGCCAGTCAGATCCAGCAGAGGATATCATGCCGGCGGACGATGGTAGTCTACGCGACATTCTTGGAATTCTGTTGGTTCTAGTACTCGTTGGCGCAAATGGCTTCTTTGTCGCTGCGGAATTTGCGTTGGTGGCGGTCAGGCGGAGCCGAGTCGACGAACTTGCTACCGCTGGACGCTTGAATGCCGGGCTGCTTCAAAGAGCCTTGGCGAATCTCGATGCCAATCTTGCCGCGACCCAGCTGGGTATCACCATTTCGTCGCTGGCGCTTGGCTGGGTTGGCGAACCTGCACTCGCCCATCTGATCGAGCCACTGCTGGTCGGAGCGATGGGGTCTCTTGCCACCGCCGGATCCCATATAATCGCCGTAGCAATTGCTTTTATTATCATCACTGCTCTCCACATCGTTCTGGGCGAGTTGGCGCCGAAAAGCCTGGCGCTTCAGCGTAGCGAGGGCACGGCACTCTGGGTGGTGCGGCCGCTAGGCCTGTTCCTGTTCCTGCTCAGGCCGGCGATCCTCGCTTTGAACGGTCTTGGCAATCTGGTGTTGCGTCTCTGAGGATTGCGGCTAGGGACGGGCGAGGAGTCCCTGCATTCGCTTAGAGCTGAAGCTGCTTGTCGCGGCGAGCCAGGAGGCAGGGCTGCTTCACCAGACCCAGCAGGAGCTCGTCGAGCGCGTCTTCAACATTGGCGATCGGCGCATCGCCGATATCATGACGCCGCGGCGCGATATCGACTGGATCGGCGTGTCGTCCGCAAACAGCCCGGAAGGTAAAGACCTGTTTCGCAAGGCACAGCTCACCTCGAACCTGCAACTCAATTGGGCCGACGGGATGCAGGGCGCTGGCCCACCGTCTGAGCAGGTCGTTTGCAATGCGTTGCTAGCCCCACAGGGTCTTTGGCGGTGGCGGATCACCCTCAGGATTATCCAAATCGTCTGGGTCGGGAAAGAGATTTTGCTCGCGCAGGTTCGAAGTCAGCACATCAAGTTGGTTCTGCGCTTCGATGTGAGCCAGCCGCTGTTTGGCCCATTCGATCAATAGCCGCGGCCGGGAACGGGTATCTGATAGCGAGCACAAGTCTTCGCCAGCCCTCGTCCGATATGTCGAACCGCTCAGCAAGCGTGACGATAGGGGTCGACCAAACGAGGTCATACAATTCTTGGCGGGTGAAGGTGTGCGGCATTTTTGGCTTGGGGACGGATTCGGTGGGTGAGACAACCCAGTCGCTAGGCCGCTCAAAGTCAAGCAAGCGATGCGCATTTCCCGCGCCTGACGCACGTGGCGTTTCCCTGTTGGACTACTTTCATTTCCCTGTTAGGGCGAATAGGGAATTCCTGGACAACGCGTTGAAACTACTGTGAGATTTCAGGCCGGAATTGGCTCGGCCGCTCAAAATCGCCAGAAATTCGCTGTTTTTCGGGCTCTAATAGGGAAAATCAGACAGAGACTGGTTCGCCAATGACTGCCTGCACCACCATAACCATTGATTTCATTGATAAAAATATGCCTCGGCCCAAAACGTTTTGGGCCCGTTATGGGCCCAAAGAGAATGGGCGGCCGATGTAGCACCCTGCGCATGGCCGGTTGATCTCACCTACTTGACGACGCGCAGGGCCGCTCGCTGCTTCATCGCATCGCGTTTGGCCTCACGCTCGTTGATGGCGCGGGCTATGTCGACAGCGATTCGCTTCTTGTTGGCCTCTCGGACATATTCGTCCGTCACCGTCATGGAAGAATGCCCCATCGCCTCCATGATGGCGCGTGCTTGGATGTTGCATTCGGCGAGATAAGTGCCGAATGTGCGGCGTAGCCCGTGCAGAGTGTAGCCCTCAGGAATGCCGGCCTGCTTGTTCCAATGTGCCATCATGCCGGTGAGGCTCTTTTCCGCGAATGGACGCCCATAGGCATTCTTCAGGACCGTCCCGCCTTTCGAACGATCGAGCGGCGCCAACGCTTGCGCGAGCTTGTCGACGATGGGGATAAACATCTCGCGCCCGCCGTGACGGTTGCGGTTCTTCTTCTGCCGGAAATCGAAGGCCTCGATCACCTCTAGAGAGCCATCGAACAGTTCGATCTCTTCGAATACCAGATCGTCCCATTCCAACGAGGCGATATCGCCGCGTCGGTTGCCGAGCCAGAAGGCGAGCGCGTAACAGGTGCGCGGCGGGGAGCCGATCGGATGGCGCGCCTCGAACTTTTCACGAATGGGGACGGGCCACGCGGGATTGGCGGTCGATTTAGGAATGCGGACGCGGATCGACAGTGAGGGATCGTCCTGCGGTTTTATCCATTTCTCAACTTCGATCCCCACCCACAGGAGCTTCTTGATTGCGACCAGCAGGTGCTTGGCAACCGTCCGGTTGGCGGCAAAGACGCTTTCGACAATCGCGCGCAGATGGTCGGCGTCGAGATGTTCTACTGGCGTATCGCGCCAAGTCAGCGGACAGGCAGGATCCACCTGCATTCGGAGGAAGCGTTCAATAAGCCGGGCATTTTTCCGTTGCGTCGCTTCGTCAAAGTCCAGCCATTCCATCGTCGCTTCAAGTCGCCGCGCAGCATGACCGAACGTCTTTGGCAACGCCCGACCGGGTAGGTCGATAATAATTGCCTTCAGGCCCTGACCCTGCGTTGCCCTTTCATAGGCAGCCTCGAATTCCGGATCGCCGGGCTGACCGGGGAGGCGGATTTCAGGCATTCCCTTTGCACGATAGCGATAGACTGTCTTTCCATGACATCCCCTACGAGTTGCGCGCCGGTTCCAAGGAAACAGGCCTTAATGAGGCCGTACTGGAGATCGGTGCAGTCCTGGAACTCGTCCAAGAATACCTGGCTGTACGTTTCCTCAGCGCGTTCCGCGCGATCACGCTGCCCTCGACGATCGTCTTCGCAAGAGGGATCATGTCCCTGAATGTAATCGACTGGCCCTGGATGCGAGCCGGCCCGACGGAGAAGTCCGCAGCCAGTACGTCCTGCCCGGTGAGCGCGAGGCGGAACTGCTGGATTATGCGGAGCACGAAGCGATGGAATGTGAAGCTGTCGAAGCGTTCCCCAAGCTGGTGGCCGCACCGGCGCCTTACGCGCGCCTTGAGGTTCGTGCTGGCATCGACCTTGAAGGAGATCGCAAGGATACGCTTTGGGTATCTGCAGCTTCGCGTCCGCAGGAGAAAGTCGGCGCGTTGCGAGCATCTCCGTCTTGCCGGCTCCCGGTCCGGCAGTGAGCGCTAGGTTGGCTTCGGTCTCTGTTGCTGCCTCTAGGGCATTGGGCTCCAGAACGAACCCGTCCGAAGGTTTCCAATGTTCCGCACGGATCATTCAGGAAGATTTCCCAGCATCGTCCTCACGCGTTCGAGAGCCGATCGAGGAGCTGGCGAAACGGCCGGAGGTGCGCTTTCGCACGCGCTCTTACGAAACGGTGCGCTCGGCCGTCGCATCCGGCTTCGGCATGGCCGTCCTCAACATGCGGCCTATCGGTCGCGCCACCGCCGATGGGGAGGAGATCGTTCGAAGACCAATCCTCGATGAACTGCCGCCACCGACGCTGATCGTCGCCGACATGAACAATCGAGTGGGAATGATTCAGGCCCACTCAAACGTCGATTGGCTTTGATGAACCTTCGCATATCGCCCACCCGGATTTCTAGGTACCACCATCAGAGCAATAAGGCTCACGGTGGTGCTTTTTAATGCCCAATGCGATGGAGAAAAGGCAATTTCCTGCCATGAAGCCTTCAATTGTCCTGAGGTATCTTTCAGGAGGCAATTGCTATGTTGTCGGCGTCGCCCTTAAAGCACTGAAAAGAACTATAAGCTGGCTGACCGTGACGGCATCTACGTCCGCGTCATGTCCAGGGGCGCGATCTAGGCAGATACGGCCGAGACGATCGCTCGCGGAGATCCGATGTCGCGCGCTATGGTACTTCGCTTACCCAAACGGATATGACTCTTGGGATCTGATTCCCCTGCGATAGTCCGGCCAGTCCAGAATGAGGCGGGCTATCTTGATTTCTTGGCTCCAATGACTGAGTACCCGCGCCTTGCCTACAGCATGAAAGCCGTTCGCAAGGCAGGCGACCGGCTGGCAAAACCTATTCAGTTCGGACGAGACATCACTGTCGGCCAGTATGTGGACGCACTCGAAATCTTCTCAATCGCCAATAGCTGGCGCGACTCGCACTTTCTGCCGATGCGCAGCGTTCGGTTCTCTGTCGGTCATCACATAAGAGCCCTGCGACTGGAGGGCGACATGGCATCCCGGCCGAAGCGCATGGCATCCATTCGTCGGAAGCTTCGAGAGTCCACCACCAATTTGGACACCATGAACGACATCGGCGGTTGCCGAGCGATCATGGCCGATATCAAAGGTGTTCGCTCGCTTCTCGCATCGATGCGAGACAAGTTCCCCCATGAGATCCACTCTAGGGAGTTTAACTATATCGATGAGCCGAAGCCGGACGGGTATCGAAGTCACCATATTGTTTTCAAATACCGACCCAGAGATGCCGACACCGAGGCTTTCGACGGACGACGCATCGAGTTGCAAGTTCGTACCAAGCTTCAGCACTCATGGGCAACTGCGGTTGAGGCTGTCGGGCTATTCCGGGGCCAGGATTTGAAGCACGGAGAGGGCGACCAGGATTGGCTTCGCCTTTTCCAGCTTATGTCGGCGGAATTCGCGCACGTTGAGCAGTGCCCCGTTCATGTAAGTGTTCCGGATCACAATGACCGGGTTCGAGAATTGCGGGATCTCAACAAGCGTATAGATGCGATCGGCATACTAGAAAAAATCAAGAATACTACCCGATGCCCAGAAAATTTCGTACATCAAGCGGAAAAAACTCGATTCTATTTGCTTCAATATCGGGAAGATCGTAAACTGACCGTCGAGCCTTTCACGGCACTTATATTAGGCGCACGAAAATTGAAAGAGATCGAGCAAAAAATCGAGCTAAGGGGCAGTGAGATAAAGGCTGTCTTGGTCGAGGTGGATAAGCAAGAAAAGCTTGTGGAAATGTATCCGAATTACTTCGGAGACGTTTCCTTATTTGCTCGTAATCTGAAATCCATCTGCTAGGGAAAAGCGGCTATCCAATACAGTTAGCCTGCACTGGGTCGGCTTAAGCGCCGTCGCTCGCTTCCGTGTGAAGTAACCCGAGGCGAGGCGCTTGCCGACGATACCATCGAGGCTGCGACCGGCCCGTGCATCGTCGTTCATGCCAGGGGCTACGCGTGAATTATGGCGGAAGTCATATTCGGAGAGGTCGCGGTGCAGATGCTTTTTTGCGCAAGGCTGATAGGTGCCACGCATGCCGCGCTTGAAGATGCTGATGCGCCGGGTATTTTGGCAGTGTTTACTCAGCCGCCGGGGCAGGTCATTCCGATCTCGGGGTGACATCGGGCGATCGCAGCAGTCTGGCGAGTGCGGAGCGTTTCGTCGATCTTGCGCACGTGAGCGGGACCGATGACCGTGACAAAGTTCACCGTTTAATCGAGCATGGCCTCGACGGTGGCGACAAAGTCGTCGAGCGAGCGATCCCCGCGAATCTCGATGCGTGGAAGATCGATGGGATCGCAATTAAGGTCCGCCGGCCCGTGTCTGCTGCCGAAGCCGATCCGATAGCCGGACTCCTTGGCCAGTCTGCCGAGCCGTCGGTCGGTGACAGAGAAGGGTGCCGCGAACGCCGAGGTTGGCCGACCGGTCCAACGTTCGATGAACATACGAGAGCGCAGCAGTTCGGCGGCCAAGTCAGAGCTCGACAGACCATCGATCGCGCGATGCGTCGCGAGATGGCTTCCGAAGAACGCACCTTCGGCGGCGAGCCGCCGCACCGTCCCGGCATCCATAAGCTGCGTCGGCGGACCGTTTTCGGCATCCCACTGCGCGCTTTCACCCACCAGGTCAGTCACCAGGAACACTTCCGCGGTCAGGTCGTTCGCGCGCAAGGTTGGCCAGGCTTGGTCGGCAAAATTCTGGAAGCCGTCATCGAAGGTGATGAGCACTGGGCGGCCAGCGAAAGGCTGACGGTTGGCGATGGACCGTTCCAGTTGCTCGGACGTGGTCGCGTGAAAGCCATTGGCGCGCAGCCATGCCATCTGGCTGGCGAATGCGGCGGGCGTTAGCCGAAAACGGGCGAGGGCAGCCGGACCTTCTTCGGCGACGCTGTGGTACATGAGGACAGGGATACGTGGCCGCCGCTCGCTGCGCGCGACGTCGCGGCGCAAGGCCCGCGCCCCGCCCCAGACGATATTTCGGGCGACCCCGAGTCCGATGGGCGCGCGGATCGGCGCATGATCAATCCTCGGTTCCGTCACTACATCGTGCGGTGACAGGCGGCGGAAGCGGTCTATGCGATAGAGCTCGGTCTGGATCGACTGCTCGAGGACGAGACCTTCGGTCGCTGCGAGCGCCTCTGAGATCGCTTGTGCCCCGAATGTGTTCCAGTCGAAGCCCGTCCTTTCAACATTGTCACGCAGCACGAATGCGTGGGCGCTGATGAAACTGCCGCCAGGCGCCAACGCCTCTGCGAATTTTTTGGCAATGCGCCGCAACTCGGCGAGATCATCCAGATAGTAGAGCACTTCCGAACAGAAGATCAGATCCATTTCACCCGGCAGCGTGTCTGCGGAGAAATCCAGTACGCCGAATTCGACGTTCGGCTGATCGCTGCATCGCGCGCGGGCCCGTCCCACGGCTATGGCGGAGATGTCGGTTGCGGTCAGATGGCCCACTCGCGGCGCCAGCTGCCGCGTGAAGTGGCCCTCCGCGCAGGCGAGCTCAAGTGCCCGTCCGATGGGACCCGCAGGCAGAATCTCGAGTTGCCGCTCATATTTTTCCTGCTCATAGGACGAACCGTAGTTCCAGGGATCCTCGGTCGTGAAATAGCCATTCCAGAACAACGTGCGATTCTCGTCGTGCCTGGGCCGTGCACGGCGCGGCGCGGCAGAAGGCTCCGCAGGTTCGGCGCTCGACCGGACCAACTCCCGCGCTTGCGCAGCCAATCTCGCGAGTTTGCCGAAATGGCTGTCCGGATCAGGCTCGCGTTCGGCTGTGCCTGACAATGCCCGGGCTGGAAGCGTGTTCGGAGTGTTGGCGCCAGCCTCCTTTTGCGGTGCGAAATTCCGGATCAGTTCAATCCAATGATCCCTTGTCACTGTCCCGAGCACGCCGAATTGTACGACGGCCTCGATGTGGCCATCCATCATCAGGTAGGCATAGATTTGGTCGATTCCTTCCGGCAGTTCGGTCGAGGTCGGATTTCGAGCGTCGACGCGGATTCCAAGTGTTCGCGCCAGCCTGCGCGGCGCGCCAAGATCGTCGGCGTCGAGAAGCATTTGCTCAAGCTGATACTGGATGCGGCGAGCCGCTGCGGGATTGTCCCAGACCTTGCTGAGTTCGGTAATCAACTCGGTGATGGCGCGGCCGAACCTTCCCCACCTGGCAGCCAGTTGCGCCGGCACAGACAGGCTTCCCACCGCAAGGCCGTTGATGGCTACCTTGGCGATCTCACTCGCCCACTTGCGTCCGGCCGGAAGCGCGCGCAGGGACTGCGGGTTGATTGAGCCCGAGCCGCCGCCGCAATCCGACGCGGCGTTCCAAAATGCGAACCACGCGAGTGCTTCGGAAGCGGTGCGGCCATCCGCCGAGTTCGCTCCGTTGGCGTGGATAGTCACCGGGTGTTTGACTCTGGAGTCGGCAGAGAAGCCACGGGCGATGACGATTTCCGCGTCGGCCAGCATCTGAGATGAATTGCGGGTGAGCGAGTTGGGGCTAGCCCGGTAGAAGGCGAGCGGCTCGTCGACCATTACCCAATTTCTGCCGAGACGGGCGAGGCGCTGCCACAGATCCCAGTCCTCGCATGTACGCAGCGACACATCGAAACCGCCCAACTCGACGATTGTCTCCCGGTCGAGCAGCAGCGCGTGGGTGGCGATGGCACACCGGCGGGCAAATGTTTCAAAGGGCTGGATCGCAACCTCTGACGAGATGCTCAACCAGATAAGTTCGCCATCGGGCATCACGCATTGGGAGCCGCAATAGGCGGCCACTGAATCGGGCGCAGCCTCCAGTGCGGCTAGCATTTTCGCGAGGAAGCTGGCGTCTACCCAATCGTGCGCATCCAGAAACATGAGCCAGTGGCCGCGCGCCGTCGAAATCCCGCTATTGCGCGCGCCGGCGGGGCCACGGGCGCAAGAATTCAACGTCCGAAATCGGGAATCTTGTTCCACATAACTGGCAATGATCGCGGGGGTGCGGTCCGTGGAGGCGTCGTCGACGATGATCGCCTCCCAATCCACGATTTCCTGATCGAGAAGGCAATCGAGTGCGCGCGCCAGCGTCACCTCTGCGTTGTGCGCAGGAACCACGATTGAAACCAATGGATTATGCGCCATGCCGTCTTACCCAAGCCTGGTTCGAAGGTACAAGAGCCCCGAGACATAGCCGGCGATTTCCCGCCAAAGGAAACGGTCACCGAGGATGCTGCATCCAAACAGTCTCCCGTGAACTCTTCCGAGCCGTCGCGCCGCCATTTGGCTGCAGTGCGAGCTTGCTCCTGTCCTGCTAGCGACGTTAGAAGCCTGGCGCAGCATTTCATCCGTGCCGCCGAGATCGGACGCCGGCTGTCGCAGATGCACGTCAAAGCCAAGCATGCCGCATACTCATGTCGATCCCTGAACTCGGCGCCATGACCACAAGCTGCGGTCCCTGGCCTGGCTATGGCAAACTGCCGTCCTTTGCAATCGACGACGCAACAATGCAAGCCCACTGAAGCTTTGGTTGAATGACTGCCAGCTATTGGGACCTATTGCTCTCTCCTATCGACCGAAACACCTCGATTCCGGGCTGCATTCTTGATCGGCGATTCCGCGTGTGAAAAGAAGATTCTCCTTCTACTGTTGAGCTCGCGCCGGAAGCTGATGGTGGCAGTATATAGCGGAGCGAGAGCCAATATGCTGCCCGCTGGAACAGCTATTTTAGCAATTTCTAATGAAAACTCATTACTTACATATTTCTAAATAGATATACATAATGCCATTGTATCACTCGGCTTCATAGTAGATTTCGCTCGATAACCAATTAGATTAAACGGCTATGGTTGCTATCACAGAGAGGGGCGAGAGCAACACCTAGCGGTACTGGTGCTTTTTCGGCCGGTCCAAGACGTGTAAAAAGAGCACGCAAATTGGCTTGCGCCAAGAAGATTCCGGCTTGCAGGTTGCGGATTTTGCTGGCATCTTCACCTGTTTATGGGTCTCTGCACTGTGGCAGGTGGTTCAAATAGAGGGGTATAAGGATGGCCAAGGAATCTTCGAGTACTTCGAGTGCCGTTTCCTCCGCAAACAAAGCGGACGCAAATTTGATTGGTAATGCAGACGGAAGCGGGCTGAACTTCATGGCGGCCCAGGTTCGCGAAAACGGGGGCGCCGGCGACGCCGTAGGTGTCGACAAGATACGCGATCTGCTGTTCGGCAACCAGATGCAGGACTATGACCGCCGTTTTTCCAAGCTTGAAGAACGGGTGTTGCAGCGCTTCAAGGATGTCGAATCCGAAGCCAAGCGCAATCTTGAGATGTACGAGTCAAATGCAAAGAAGCAGATCGATTCGCTCGCGGCGCAATTGCGGAACGAAAAAGACTCACGAGCCGATGCCGACAAGGAGATTGACCGGAATCTTCGCGAGCAAAACCAGGCACTTGAAAAGCAGGTGCGTGCGTTGTCGGATCAATTGAGCGCGCTTGAGCGGGACGTTTCGGACCGGATAAATCGAAACGATCATTTGTTGCGTGAGGAAATTAAGCAGAAGAATGAAGGCGTTCAGATGCTGATAGAGAAAATGTTTGCCGATCTCAGCAACGTTAAGACCGACCGAAATCTTTTGGCTGGCCTGTTTGTAGAGGTTGCGAAATGTCTGAATCAGGATCCCGTCGGCAGCAAGGGCAACTCGGATCGTAGCTGGAAAGTGAGTTGATGGGACCTTGACGTCAACCGTCGACCCAATCAGTCTTCCACAAAGAACAGCCTCGAACGATACAGAAATTGATCGCGAGGCTCTGGCTCGTCTTTTGGTCGAAATTGCCCGGAACGTTGATCCGGACTATCGTGCGCGTTTCGACGGAGTTCCAACCGCCGATCCTCGCATGGAAACGCTGCGCCAGTTGCTGGTCAGCCGCGAAATTTCGGAGCTTTCACGAGTTACGCATCTGCTGGACGAACCCGAGCAGCTTGCGGCAGCGGTGGGCGATGTTCTTCCCATTGCGGTCGCGCGAGCGACTCATGCGCAGCTCGGCGAGGCGCTTGCGCCAGCTGTCGAACGGGCTGTGCAACGGTCAATCCAGAAGAGCCCGCGCACGCTGACGGATATATTATACCCGGTGTTTCTGCCGGCAATCCGCAAGTCGATCGGGGAAAAGATCGACCAGACATTTCAGTCACTGAATGAAACTTTAAGACATATATTTACCTGGCATGGGCTCAAGTGGAGATTTGAAGCTTGGAGGACAGGTGCGAGCTTCTCGGAAGTTGTCCTAAAGCATTCTCTTATCTATCGTGTAGAGCATGCCTTTCTCATTAATCGTAATTCCGGGCTTTTGATAGCGCATGTAGCTGCCGACAATGCGACGAGCGAAGATCCCCAGCTGATTTCGTCGATGCTTAGTGCAATTCAAGATTTTGTGAAAGATTCATTCAACGAGAGAGAGCAGAGCGGCCTGGACACTATCCGTTTTGGCGACCTTCGTCTCTGGTCGGAAGTTGGACCGTTTGCGACCCTGGTTTCGGTGATCCGGGGAAATCCGCCAGAGGAATTGCATGAAATAGTTCGCGATGTATTGCTTCGCATCCATGAGGAATGCTCACAGGCTTTAGTAGAGTTTGACGGCGACAGTTCGCAGTTGGCCGGGGTAGAGGCGCAATTGCGGACCTGCGTGGAGCAGAAGCAGGAGGAATCAAACGAGGGATTTCCGTGGCTGGTGGCCGCCGTGGCCCTGCTGTTTTTGATTCTGGCAGGCGGTTGGTTCTTTCTTTCCTGGCAATCCGGGCAGCGCTGGCAGGCTTATGTGTCGCGCTGGCAGGCCTACGTGTCGCGACTGGAGGCCCAGCCGGGCATCATCGTTGCCGAACAACAGGCGCGCGACGGCCAATTCTATATTGCCGGCCTAAGAGACCCGCTTGCCGCCGACCCACAGTCGCTGTTGTCTGGAACGCAGGTCGATCCCGCCCGGGTTCATTCGCAGTGGCAATTCTATCAGAGCCTTCAACCGGAGTTCGTGCTGAAGCGGCTGAAGGCGTCGCTGGCTCCGCCGGATTCAGTACGACTATCAATCGACAATGAGCGCATCGTTGCCGAGGGTGAGGCTCCCGACACCTGGATAGATCGGGCGCGTGCAGCGGCCCGACAGCTTTCGGCAGGCGGACCGGAATTCGACATCTCCACGGTTCGTGACGTAAGCCCCGAAGTACTCGAGGCGAAGCGCTGGCAGGCCTACGTGTCGCGACTGGAGGCCCAGCCGGGCATCATCGTTGCACAACAAAAAATACGCGATGGCCGATTCTATATTGCCGGCCTGAGAGACCCGCTTGCCGACGACCCGCAGTCGCTGTTGTCTGGAACGCAGGTCGATCCCGCCCGGGTTCATTCACAATGGCAATTTTATCAGAGCCTTGAGCCGGAGTTCGTGTTGAAACGGCTGACGGCGTCGCTGTATCCACCGGATACAGTACGACTTTCGATCGTCAATAATCGCATCATTGCCGAGGGCGAGGCTCCCGACACCTGGATAGATCGGGCGCGCGCAGCGGCCCGACAGCTTTCGGCAGGTGGACCGGAATTCGACATTTCCAAGGTTCGTGATGTGAGCCCCGAAGCACGCGCGGCGGAGCACTGGCAGTATTATGTGTCGCGACTTGAGGCCCAACCGGGAATTGTCGTCGCCCAACAATCGACCAGGGGTGGACATTTCTATATTTCCGGCCTGCGAGACCCGCTTGCCGCCGACCCGCAAGCTCTGCTGTCCGGAACGGAGGTCGATCCTGCCCGCGTTCATTCACAGTGGCAATTCTACCAGAGCCTTGATCCGAAGTTTGTGGTGAAGCGGCTGACGGCGTCGCTGACGCCGCCGAAATCGGTCCGACTTTCGATCATCCAGGGTCGCATCGTTGTCGTGGGCGAGGCTCCTGCCGCCTGGATCGACCGGGCGCAGGCCGCCGCTGAACAACTTTCGGCGGACGGAGTGGTTCTGGATGTCTCGCAACTGCGTGAGCTGGACCTTGCAGAGCTCAATCATTTGAGAGAGTCTATCCAGACGACCGACATTTTCTTCTCTTCCGGCAAAGTTGTGCCGGGACCAGAGCAGACGCCGGTTCTCGACAGATTGGCGGATCAAATAAAGGAATTCGCCCAAAATGCCCGCAAGTCAGGCGTAACTGCGCGGTTCATGTTGACCGGCCATTCGGACACCACGGGCCGTGAGACGGCCAACGCGTCGATCAGCGCCGCCCGTGCCGAGACAGTTCGTGCGCTTCTCAACAAGCGCGGCGTCGCCCCGGAACTGCTGCTGGTTCGGGGCGCGGGCACCTTTGAACCGGCGGTGCCTGAAAATAGTCAGGCTGGTAGCTCCACCAATCGCCGGGTTTCCGTTACGGTAAACTTGGACTAGGTGGGAGCCCAAGATGTTGCAAAAAAAGATCTGTATGTTGGGCGGGTTCTCTGTTGGAAAGACGAGCCTGGTTCGCAGGTTTGTGAAAAGCATCTTTTCAGAGACCTACTTGACCACGGTGGGAGTGAAAATCGACAAAAAGAGTGTCGCACTCCCGGACAAAACAGTGGATCTGATTTTATGGGATTTGGCCGGCGAAGATGATATCGGCTCATTCCGCGTCAGCCATGTGCGAGGTGCGACAGGCCTCGTGCTTGTCGTCGATGGAACCCGCGCCGCTACCCTTACCGCTGCACTCACGCTGCGCGAGCGGGTCGAGGCTGAATTCGGTGCTATGCCGTTCGTACTGCTTTTCAACAAATCAGATCTGGCCGATCGGTGGGTAATACCAGATAGAGAAATTGACGAACTGAGGCAACGCGGATGGCAAGTCTATCTGACAAGTGCGCTCTCGGGTGAGCATGTCGATGATGCGTTTCTTAAACTCGCTTCGATGGTCACCAAATAGACCATGCAAAGATTGCCAAGAGAGGTCGGAAGCTGGATTTACGATTTCTTCTACAACGAGCGTGCTATTGCGTATGTGAAAATTGACGCCCAGCTGCGGACAGCGGCGAAGGGCGGTAACGTTGAACATTACGGGCTCTCATGCCTTCGCATCGGTAAGCCTGTAGCCGACCAGCTTGAATTCATGGAAGGTTTGCTGCCTTGCCCGGAGCTTCCATTTCATATGCCTATGGTCGAACTGCCCAGCGGGCGTGTCGCGGACCTTCATCTTTTTGCTGATGATGACTGCGTGTGGCTGCTCTTTCTTGATGCCACTGCCGAACGCGACAACAAGCAGCGGCTTCAACAGAAGGCTTATGAAATGACTCTTCTGCAAGAGAGGGAGCGCCAACTCAACGAGAAGTTACATTCGGCCAATGAGGCGTTGAGGAAGAGTCAGGAGGGATTGTCGCGTGAATACCAGCGCGCGGAATCCCTGCTCCTCAACATTCTTCCGGCGTCGATCGCGGAGCGGTTGAAAGCGCAAAAGAAAATTGCCGACAACCACGCGGAGGTGAGTGTGCTTTTTGCCGACATCGTCGGTTTTACCGAAAGAGCGCGCAGCGTCGGAGCGGTGACTACGCTCGCTATCTTGAATTACTTCTTCAAGGCGGCGGATAGGCTCTCGGAACGACACGGCTGCGAAAAGATCAAGACTATCGGCGATTGTGTCATGGTGGTCGCTGGCCTGCCCACCGCGCGATCCGATCATGCACGAGCCCTCACGCACTATGCAGTTGAACTGCGCAAGGCGGTCAAGCGCGAACTCTTCGCAGGAGAACCGATAAGGCTGAGAATTGGAATTCACTCGGGACCGATCGTCGCTGGCGTCATAGGCAAAAGGCGGTTCGCCTATGACCTGTGGGGCGAGACCGTTAATCTCGCCTCACGTATTCAAACGTCCGCGGAGCCCGGTGAAATCCGTATCTCCGATGCAACGCGCCAACTGCTTGGGCCAAAATTTGCTTGCGACCCACTTGAGGAAACGGAATTGCGTGGTGCAGGTCGTGTACGAATGTGGCGGCTCCCAGCCTGATTTCCGGTTGACGATCCTGGAGCGCACTGCATCTCAAGCCGCAAATGATCAACGCAAAGATTTGACCCAACTAGTGACCCTCATTGGGCGACTTGGGGCTGGCTCGCAACGACAGTTACGGCCATCTGGGCCGTTTTCCCCACGCGTGGCGGCATGGCAGGAACTGCTCGCGTCAATCCTGACTATTCGCTGGAATACCGTCGCAAAGTCTTGCCTTACAAGAACCCTGCCGATATCGAACTCACGGTCGACGGGCTCCGCAAGGCCGGAATAGTGCAATGACAAATGAGGGCATGCGGCCCGGATCAGACGCCAAAGGCTCGGCCTATCTTGCGCCATCGGGCGTTTTCACGAACCAGTTTCAGGTCGTCGGTCGTCTCGGCAAAGGTGTGCGAACGGTAGTGCCCGAGCAGGTCAGGAAACAGCCTCCCTGCCGGCAGGCCGGCAACCTGTTCGCGGACCGACATTTTTTCATCGATGACCCGGGTGCCCCAGGCATTTTCCCGAACCTGCAACTCGGCAGCCAGACCGCGCTCTTCCGGCGCGGTTTCATCCAGCGCGGCCAGCAGGATCGAATGGAAAAGCGCTACATAACCGATCTGCCTCAGGCCGCCCACGACCCGCACGCGCGGCAATATGGCAAGAACGAGGAACGTCAGGAACAAGTTCGGCAGCAGCACGCCGTCCAGCAGCGCCTGCTTGAGATGCGCCCGCTCGAACGGGATGGAAAGACCATTCGGCCTTTCAGGCTCGATCAGGTGCCCGTTCTCGAGGACGAGCTTGCGCACGCGCTCCTCGCGAATGCCCCAGAAATAGGCCGTGGCATTGGGCAGGAATCTGCCAAATGGGCTCGATTCGGTCTCTTGCAGGGTACGTTCGAGACGCTGACGCCTTGCGGGCTCAAGGAGCAGCTTGGAAAGAAGGCTGCTGTCATGGTCCAGATGCCGCGCCACGACGGAAGCCGCGAGCCGGTCATCGATGAACACCGGCCGAGCCATGCCGGAACGATCCCAATCGGCGACCAGATCCTCGTTGAGTTCTGTCAGTGCATCGGCGGCGGTTCCAAACACCTTGTCCTGGCTGGCGAGCAGTGTGCCCAGCCAGCGGCTGGCATCCGTTTCGTCGCCCACCGCTTCGAGCGCCCGCTTGTTGAGGGTGACCGGGCCGGCCGCGCAGGCGCTTTTGCGGCATAGTTTGTGGCGCCCCATGCCAAACAAGTTGACCTTGTCGTCGCCGACATCGAGCCATCCCGGCCCCTCCCGGCCAATTGTCTCCATGGTCATCGTCGTTCCCATGAAGCCGACGAAGGCCGACAGCCCGTTTTCGACCGCGCCGAGCCAGGCAAACAGGAGGGCATCGAAGGTGATCCGGTCCATCAGAAGCAGGCAGTGGAGGCCGGACTGAATCACCGGTCTGTGGTCGAATTCTTCAAGGGCCTTGCCGACCTCTTCAGGCTGCATGATCAAATCAAGGCGCTGATGCAGTATATCAAGCAGGATCGAACGGGCAGCGATCGCCGGACTCGATGCAGGCCTTGCCACCGGCCGCCACAGATGGCGGGCGTATTCGGAAACCGGTGCATTCCAGTTCTGCTCGATGTCACGCACGACTTCCGGGCAGAGCAGTGATAGCACTGCCAGAACATCCACCGGAGCCTTAAGGGTCGGATCAAAGTCCGTGGTCATCAGAACCGCAGCCGGGCCATGCTCAGAAGGTCGTGATACCGCCCTTCGGTAAAGCCGGCCTTCACATGCCGGCCTTCGACCTCGAAGCCGTGGCTTGTGTAGAGGCGGATGGCCGGTTCATTGTCGGCATAGACGGTCAATTCGACTCGCTTCAGGGCGCGCCAGTTGTCGGCCACGTCAAGCAGCGCGCCAAGTATGGCAGAGCCGATACCCTTGCCGACAAAGCCATCGTCAAGGCCGATATTGATCTCACCGATGTGCGAACGGCGCGGCGAACCCTGCACGACCAGGCTGCCATGGCCGACGACCTTGCCGTCCAGCTCGGCAACGATCCAGGTGGTTTCCTGGCCGGACTTGGCGATACGCCGTTCTACCTGCTCCACCATCTCGAATGGCATCCTGAGCGTGCCCCAGCGGAAGCCCGGCATGTTGAAGATGGCGCAAAGCGCCTCCGCATCGCTTGGCCGAATGGCCCGGAGTTGCGGCTGGATTTTCTTTGGGAATGGCGAGGTCGTGCTGGTCATGGCTTTCCCGGCAAAGGCAATGGGCCCGGCACGATGCACCGGACATCATCTGAAAATCCAGCCATCTCATCATCCTATGATGCCGATTGCGCGCTGAAGTACCAGGAGACGGCGTAGAGTTTGAAGATGCCGCTGATTCCGATCCAGCCGAAAAGGGCGAGCCAGCACAATGTTCCCGTCGCCGTCCAGTCGATCCGGTGCACTGCGGCCTCGGTGATGACAAGGCCAAGGATGGCAAACAAGCCGACCAGAAACTGCGCCAGACCGAGCACCAGCAGCTCTTCGCGCGGCGCGCTTTTCCTGACGAGATATGTGCCGCCCGCTCCGGCGAGGAAGATGGCGCTGTAGACCTGAGCGTGGAAGGCGTCGATCGGCCACGGCCAGAAGCCGCCGAATGTCAGGGGAAACAGCAACAGACCGACGCCATAGAGCCCGAGGATCACCATTTCCATCGACATGTAGCCGCGCCATGCAGAGTTTAAGGTCACGCCCTTTGCGGAAGGACGGCCCCTGGCCCGCCAAAGGAACGATCCGGATACCGCGACCGAAGCAAGATAGACCAAGAACCAGAGCCAGGGCGCTTTGCGCTCGAAGTTGAAATAGCCGAGACTGAAGAACGAAGCCGCCGACACGATGACGGTGAAGATGAAGGCCATGACAAGCACGAGCCTGCCTGGCGACCAGCGGTTCCAGACCAGCAGCGCCGCCATCACGACCATTTCGGCGGTGTAGAAGCCGCCGAGGAAGCGGGCATTGAACGGCGTGACGGCCCAGGGCCAGCGCGGCTTGACCAGCGCAGGCGCGAAAAACAGGCCGGCGCCGACGATCAGGACGATGATGACCCCCGCCGAGAAAAGCCGCAGGGCCGCGGGAAATGGCGGGTTGCCGGGTGTCGGCGCGGGAGAAAGTCCCAAAGATGAATACCCCATGGACTCACCATAGTGCCGCTTGCGATCGGTGAAAATCCCGACGGAAATTGAACCGTCGCGCGGGCTTTGCCATTCGAATGGCCGTACGATCCGTTTCGAAGTAAGATGGAGCGCTCGGAACAAAGACCGGTTCCGGTGAACCACCTAGGGGGCGCATTTTCCGGAGCCTGCACGATGACCGAAATTCAGGATCTGTTCTCGCTTTTGCGGCAATCAACCGATGTCGATCTCCAGGCAATCGACGCGATCCGGCGGACCATCGCGGAAGGCAAGGATTATGAACTTTGCCGCATCAATGTGCCGGCTTTCACCAGCAAGCATGGCCTCGACGAGGAACGCGCCATAAGCGCCTTCCTCCATGCGGCGCGGGTGGGCATCTTCGACATTTCATGGAATGTTCTGTGCCCCGGCTGTGGCGGCGTGCTCGACACCAACGCTACGCTGAAAACCCTGCAGAAGGACGAATACACCTGCGCGCTATGCTCCGAAGGCTATTCGCCGACCCTTGATGAGATGGTCGAGGTGACATTCACCGTCAGCCCTCGCGTGCGCAGGATTGCCGCCCACAATCCACACGAACTGCCGTTGGTGGAATATTTTCGCCAGATTTACTGGGGATCCGGCGTCGATCTGCCGGAAGAGGATCTGGCGAAAAACATAGGAGCGTTCTCGCTGGAGGATATCGAGCTGGCGCCGGGTGAAAAGGCCGTCCTGCTTATACAGCTTCCGCCCGAATTCATCATCGTCTTCGAGCCGGTCACCCATTCAGCGCAGTTCATCGACGCGAAGGGCAAACCAACAAAAGAGCGGCGAAGCCTGTCTTTGGCTTTCGACCGCGACCATGTCCAGAACCAGACACTGGAAATGCTACCCGGTCCGCTGCGTATTTCGCTGGAAAACAGGACCGACACCCGCGTGCTGCCGGCAGTCTTCATCGCCGGCGAGGCATTGCATAATCTCCTGGGCAAACGCCGGCCTTTTCTGACCGCCAAGCGCCTGCTCACCAACCAGACGTTCCGCGACCTCTATCGTACGGATACGCTCGACATCAACCAGCGCCTGAAGATCACCAGCCTCACCTTCCTGTTCACCGACCTGCGCGGATCGACCGCGCTTTACGAGCGGGTGGGCGACCTTTCAGCCTTCGATCTCGTGCACGTGCATTTCCAGGTTCTGCACGAGATCGTCGCGGCGGAGGCAGGCGCGGTGGTGAAGACCATCGGTGATGCGGTGATGGCGACATTCGCGACGCCTGATCGCGCGATGGCTGCGGCCCTCAGGATGCGTGATGCCATGCGTGCGCTCAATGACAGAAGCGGGCGCGAGGATCTGCTGCTCAAGATCGGTGTCCATGCCGGCCCCTGCATCGCCGTGTCCATGAACGAGCGACAGGACTATTTCGGCCAGACGGTCAACATTGCTTCACGGGTCCAGAACCTGGCCAACGCACAGGCTATCTTCGCCACCCGTGCAGTGGTCGACGACAATCTCACCGCCGATCTGTTGCGCAGGAACGCTCTGACGCCCGTGCTTCACGAAGTCTCGCTGCGCGGCATCGAGCGGGAGATAGCGGTGTATACAATCCCCTGAGCAATTGGGCCGTCCAGAGCAATTCCAAGGAAGTGTAAACGGTTTTCGGGAAAAGCGCCTAGCACTTTCCCTTGGAATTGCGGTAGAGCATCGTTTGCGTGAAAAGATGAGGGCTCTCGGCCGCTCACACGCGCTTGCAGAGGAAATAACGATCGGCGGGCTCTGAAGTCGGCGCCGGGAGGCGTTGCAGCAGCGGGTGATCGAGCGGCGTGCCACTGACCGCGAAGCCGCCGACGCGAAGCAGGCTCGCAATCAGATCGGGAAGCCAGGTAGCAGTCACTGCATCGCGATCGTCATAGCCGGTGCCGATGTCGGCATGAACAAGGGCGGCTTCGATGCCAATGAACTTGCGGGCCGTCTCGCGTATTTCGCCGAGCACGAGGTTTTCGGCTTCGGGAATTGAGCTGGCATGTGCACCGACTTCGCGGTCGAACACCACGATCCGGCGCCCGGGCAGGCGCTCGCGCAGATGGTGGAACGTCCGTCCGTTGCCGAGGCCGAGCTCGAGCACAAGCCCCTCCATCTTCGCCACCTCGACGCAGACTTGGTCGAGAATGTCGCGCTGTGCGGTCATCCTGCTGATGAAATTCTCAAGGCGACTCATATGCTTTGTGTGTCCTGAACCAGCTCAAGATCGGCAATGCCTCCGACACGAACTGTTCACGGGTGTATCCCGAAGGCGTAGTGCCAAACTCGATCACGTGTCGGAACATATAGAGGCGGACGATGAACACTGCAACAACCGTACAGGCAGCCGGCAAGGATCATACCGGGTGGAATAGGCGGCACGGCGCGCGGCAAAATAACGACCTCACTTGTAGGGATCTGCGGCGTCCCGCAAGCCGTCACCGAGGAAGTTAAACGCCATGATGACGAGAATGACGGGGAGCATCGGCAGGAGAAGCCATGGATAGAACGCGATCACGCTGACGCTGCGCGCCTCGGTGAGCAGGATTCCCCAGCTGGTTATCGGCGCCCTCAGGCCGAGCCCGAGGAAGCTCAGCGCCGTCTCGCCCAGGATCATGCCAGGAATCGAGAGCGTCGCCGTCGCGATCAGATGCGACATGAAGCCGGGAATGAGATGCCGCCTAATGATGCGGCTGCTTCCGGCGCCCATCAACTGCGCGGCGAGAACGTAATCTTCCTCGCGCAAGGCCAGAAGCTTTGAACGCACGGCCCGCGCCAGTCCGGTCCAGTCGAGCACTCCGAGGATGACGGTGATGCCGAAATAGATCAGGATTGGGCTCCAGGTTATCGGCATGATCGCCGCCAGGGCCAACCATAGCGGAATGCTGGGAATCGATTGCAGAACTTCGATTATTCGTTGAACGATCAGGTCGAAGATACCGCCGTGATAACCGGCCAGTCCGCCGATGACGATGCCCAGCAGGAAGCTGAAACTGATGCCGACGAGGCCGATTGTCAGTGAAATGCGTGCGCCATAGATCATGCGCGAGAGCACGTCGCGCCCCAGCCGGTCGGTGCCCGCCAGGAAAAGCTGACCGTTTTCGGCAGCGCAGACAAAATGCCTGTCACCTTCGATCAGGCCCCAGAACCGGTAACGATCGGCCTTGCAGAAGAAACGGAGCCGCTGAACATCGTCCTGGTTGTCGATGTAGTTCCGCTTGAGCGTGTCCATGTCCAGCGTCATCTGGCGGCCATAGACGAACGGCCCGACGAACTGGCCGTTGTGGAACAGGTGCACCTGCTGCGGCGGCGAATAGATGTAGTCCATGTTGCGCGTGTGCAGGTTGTAGGGCGCCAGGAACTCGCAGATTAATATCCCGAAATAAAGCACTACCAGGAATATGCCGGATACAAGGGCGAGCCGGTGCAAGCGGAATTTCCACCACATCAGCCGCAACTGCGACGCCTGAAAGACCTTCGACTGCTCCACCGTCATCGCCTCGACCGACTGCAGGTCAAAGGGCGCGCTGGAAACATAGTGTTCTAGTGGAGCACTCGGTGCGGGGAGCGGCGAATCCGTTTTCATTTGGTGCTGCCGCCCTGCAAACGAATTCGTGGATCCAGCAGCGCCAGCGCCAGGTCGGAAATCAGGACGCCGATAACCGTCAGGAAGGCGAGGAACATCAGGAACGACCCCGCCAGATACATGTCCTGGCTTTGCAGCGCCTTGATCAGCATCGGCCCGGTCGTTTCCAAAGACAGCACGATCGCGGTGATTTCGGCGCCGGAGATGATGGCCGGCAGGATGGAGCCGATGTCGGAAATAAAGAAATTGAGCGCCATGCGCAGCGGATATTTGACCAGCGCCCTGAACGGATGAAGACCTTTGGCGCGCGCGGTCACCACATATTGCTTGTGTAGCTCATCGAGCAGATTGGCGCGCAGCCGCCGGATCATGCTTGCCGTGCCGCCGGTGCCGATGATCAAGACCGGGATCCAGAGATGGGAGAGTATCGACTTCGCCTTGGCCCAGCTCATCGGCTCGCTGAGATATTGCGGGTCCATGAGATGGCCGATGGACGTGCCGAACCAGATGTTGGCGAAATACATCAGGATCAGCGCCAGCATGAAGTTCGGAATGGCAAGGCCTAGGAGGCCAAAAAAGGTCAGGCCGTAATCGCCCCAACTGTATTGATGCGTCGCGGAGTACATGCCGATCGGAAAGGCGATGAGCCAAGTGAAGATGATCGTGACGAAGGAAACCAGCACAGTCAGCCACATTCGGTCCCCGACGACGTCGCGAACCGGCAACTCATACTCGAAGGAATAGCCGAAATCGCCGTGCAGCATCCCGCCGACCCAATAGAAGTAACGAATGATCGGCGGCTTGTCGAAACCATATTCCTTGCGCATCATCTCGATGCGATCGGAATCCACCCCTTCGCCCTGTGCCCGAAGCTCGGCGACATAGCTGTCGAAATAGTCGCCGGGGGGAAGTTCGATGATCGTGAACACCAGCGCTGATATCACCAGCAGCGTTGGAACCATCACAGTAATGCGCCAGACAATATATCGAAGCACGCTCAGGACTCTCCAAGCCAGAATGTATCCGGCATGTAGACACCGAAATAGGCGGTCGGATCGTAGCCGAAGAGCGCCTTGTCAGGCAGATTGCGCAGCCGTGAGGACACCAGAATCGGCTGATGCGTTCCGTTCACGGTCCCGATCGAAAACACCTGATCGGTGTAGATCGACAGCATCGAATTCCAGATTTCGGCGCGCTCTGTCGCTTCGGTCGATGCGTTCCAGCGCTTGAGCAAAACCATTAACTCGATCACTGCAGGAAGATCGGGCGCCTCGCCCATCTTGCCATGAGACAAGTAGTGAGCACCCCAGAGCGGCCATTGCAGCTGATCGTCGATTGTGGGGGCCAACTGACTCGGGTTCATGTCGGCGGTCGGCACGCCATTGTCGATGCCCGACCACATCGACATCATGATCTGGCCGCCAAGCGCGCGGCTGCGGAAGATGTCGCGCTGCGAAGTCCGGATGAACAGGGCGATGCCGATCTTTCGCCAGTGATCGGTGATGAGTTCGAGCGCGTCGGTTTCCAGCGTGCTTTCGCCGGCGGTTTCCACGATGATCTGGGCAGAGCGTCCATCGGGAAGTATCCGCAGGCCGTCATCGTCACGTGCCAGAAGCCCGACCTCGTCGAGCAGCGCGTTGGCCTGGTCGGGATCATGGGCAACCCAAGCTTTAGCGAATTCCGGCCGGTAGAGCGGGCTCTCGGACAAAACCGTATCGGCGCTTTCCTGCGCCAATCCGTAGAACACGGCCATATTGATCTCGCGCCTGTCCACGGCGAGCGAAAGTGCGCGGCGCACGCGCACGTCACGCAGAAGGCCACGCCACACCTGGTCGGCACAATTCAGATTCGGCAGCAGCGCCAGCCGAGAACCCTGTGTGCGTTTCCACAGGTGCATCTTCACCGGATAGCGCTTCTCCGCGTCCTTCAGGAAGGAGTAATCGCTGAAGTCAATTCCCATGCATTGCAGGTCGCTCTCGCCCGCCCCGGTCTTCGCGGAGATGATCGCCGATGAGCTGACATTCATGATGATTCGGTCAACATAGGGCAGTTGCCGGCCGTTCTCGTCTGTCCGATGAAAGAAGGGGTTGCGCTCGAAGATGAATTGCTCGGCCGGCGGCTTGGTTCGGTTCTGCCAGGGGTCGAGCGTCGGCAGTTCCGGGTTCTCCGGGCGATATTGCCGCGACATACGGATATGCAGGAGCGTCCATTTCTGGGTCCGGTTCTCCTTCATCAGGCCGGCGAGCCGGAATGGATCCTGATATTTCTTGTGGAACTGCTTGAGATAGGCGGATGGCAGAACAAGCGATATCGGCGAAGCGGCAGCGAGCTTGGGCAGGAAGTCGGGATTGGGCGCATCCCAACTATAGCGCACCGTCAACGGATCGACGATCTCGAAGCGTGGCGGCTTGCCGTCCGCCATCAGGGTCGGGGCGAGCCCGCCTTGCGAAAGCTCATCGTTCAGCCAGACATCTTCCCAACAATAGCGAAAATCCTCCGGCGTCAGCAGGCTGCCGTCGGACCATTTGTGTCCTTCCCGTATCTTGAACGTGAAGATGCGATCATCCGCGACGTCGAAATTTTCGAGAATGTCGGCCTGCAAGCTAAGCTTTTCGTCGTAGCCGACCAGGCGAGAATATCCGTAAATCGTCATCATCCGGATATCTTTCTGGCTGCCGATGATCGTACGCAGCGTGCCGCCATATTGGCCCGGCTGCCGGCCCATCGTGGCGAGATTCAAGGCGCGCGGGCTCTTGGGCAGGCGCTCGGTGAGTGCTGGCAGCGCCCTGGCCGTCAGCTGCGGCCGAAGAAATTCCGGCTCCAGGTCGCCAGCGCGCGACGTGCCCGGCAGGAGTGCCGAAGCCATCACGCCAAGGACGGTGCGACGGCTGATCAATGGCGTAACTCGCTGACATCGGCCGAACGTCGGGCCAGCACGAGGTGGCCGCCGCCAAGATCGAGCGGCGCCAGGACATCCTCGTCGCCTTCTTCGCGGAATTGTGGTCCCCATGCGCTGGTGTCAGAAGCGCCGCCGAGCTTCAGCGTCTTGAAATCCATCGGCCGGTCGAGATCGGGGAAAGGTACCGCGGCGACCAGGGAGCGCGTGTAGGGGTGGATTGGTTTCCTGAGCAGAATTTCGCGCGGCGCAAGCTCGACGATACGCCCGCCGCACATCACCGCGATGCGGTCTGCCATGTAGTCCACCACCGCCAGATTGTGGGATATGAACAGGTAGGTCAGGCCCAGTTCTTTTTGCAGGTCCTTCAGAAGATTCAGGATCTGCGCCTGGACAGAGACATCGAGCGCCGAAACCGGCTCGTCGCAGATCAGGAGTTCAGGCCCCAGCGCCAATGCGCGCGCGATGCCGATGCGCTGACGCTGCCCGCCGGAGAAACTGTGCGGATAACGCTTGATGAAGCGCGGATCGAGCCCGATTGCCTGCATCAGGCTCTTGACCGTGGCGAGTCGGGACGCCGCATTGCCACGCTCATGGATCTCCAGCGGCTCGCTCAAGATGTTCTCCACCGTCATGCGAGGTGAAAGCGACGAAACCGGGTCCTGGAAGACCATCTGGATTTTCGCGCGCAATATGCGCAGGGCATCTCCCTCTGCGCCCAGGACGTCGGTCGGTCCATCGCGGCCGTTGAAGATCACAGAACCGCCGCTGGGGGTAATGGCCCGCATGAGGATCTTGCTGACGGTTGTTTTGCCACAGCCGCTTTCGCCGACCAGACCCAGACACTCACCCCGCCTGATGTCGAAGCTCACGCCGTCCACGGCGCGAACAGAGGATTGATGACCCCCGCTGAACCATCCTGACTTGCGGATGGTGAAGGTCTTAGTCAGATCCCTTACCGACAGCAGGATGTCGTCTGGCCCCTTCGATGCCGGGGCAGTCTGCTTGCCGAGCAGGTTCCCGACATTCACCGGCACCTCGCGGAGCGCCTTTAGCCTTTCACCGGGCTTCAGGTCGAAATGCGGAACGGCTGCCATTAGGCCCTTCAGGTAAGGGTGGCCCGGCCGGCGGAATATCGCCTCGACAGGCCCCATTTCCATGATCTCGCCATGGTACATGACCACCACCTCGTCGGCGACATTGGCGACCACGCCGAGGTCGTGCGTGATCAGCAGCATCGCCATGTTCAGCTTGGTCTGAAGCCCGCGCAGCAATTGCAGGATTTGCGCCTGGATGGTGACGTCCAACGCCGTCGTCGGCTCGTCGGCGATCAACAAAGCAGGCCGGCAGATAAGCGCCATGGCGATCATGGCGCGTTGCCGCAATCCTCCCGAAAGTTCAAATGGATACATGTCGTAGGCGCGCTTGGGATTGGGGAAGCCGACAAGGCCGAGCATTTCCTCGGTCCGCGCCTTGCGCTCCGCCCGAGCCATAGGCGTATGAATCTGCAAGGATTCGCTGACCTGGTTGCCGATCGTGTGCAGCGGCGAGAGCGATGTCATTGGCTCCTGAAAGATTTTGCCGATGCGGCTGCCTCTCAACGCCCGGATTTCGGTTCCGTCACGCTGCATCTGCAGGATGTCTTGCGTCGTGCCAGGCTTTTCAGGATCAGAAAACAGGATACGGCCGCGAACGTGGGCCGTATTCGGCAAAATGCCCATCACTGCCTGGCTGAGAACCGATTTTCCGGAACCGGACTCGCCCACAAGCGCGGTAACCTTGCCGGGCAGGACGCGGAGATTTGCGCGTCTGACGGCATGCAACGGTCCCCCGATCATGGCAAAAGAGATGCCAAGATCCTCGATCCGCAGCAGATCAATGCCCGAATTCATCCTCACACCAGCCCCACTCTGGCAGTCTGCCGGGCGGCAGACCCAAAAAGCGAGACTAGCGTATTGCCAGCCTAGAGCAACTTGGATTCGAATCGAATTCCGCGACGGAACCGGCGACCGGGCTGCACACCAAGGCTTTCGGACCGGATCGTGTCGGTTACTGGAGCTTCCTCCGGTCGCTTGCCGACAACCGCGCGGCATCGCGATGAAGCAGCATGACCTGCTCGGCGTCCGATATCCGGTCCTGAATCGGCGCAGCGTCTTCATCGAGCGCGAGAGCACCCGACAAATCGGGTGAAAGCACCGTCAGCTTCTGCTTGATACCCGCCAGTTCCTCTGTGCCGAGCGTCAGCCAACTGTTGTCGCCGCAATAGCTGGCGAAGTCCTTGCTGGCGAGAACGCTGTGCGGATATTTCTTGGTCAGGGTCTGGAGACGCTGGACCTCGTTTACAGCCGAGCCGAAGACAGAGAATGTCAGCCGGTCGGTAAGTCCGACGTTGCCGAACATCACATTGCCGACATGCAGGCCGATACCAAACTTTATGTCGCCCAACCCCTGCTCCTTTCTGCGCAGATTGAGCTCCATCATGCGCGCGCTGGCCTTGTGCGCTGCCGCAAGAGCAGCCTGGCAGGCGATCTCGGACTGCGAGCGATGCCTTTCGCAGGGGTAGACGGCGATGAAGCCATCCCCCAGGAAACTCATGATCTGCCCGCCTTTGCGATTGAAAGGTGCAGCGATGGCATCGAAAAACTGGTTCAGCGTATCGATGTAGATTTCGCGACCGGAGGTTTCGGCAAGCCTTGTCGACCCCCGCATATCGCCCATGACCAGTGCGGCCCGGATTGTGTCACCCTCGCCGCGCTTGATCTGGCCGTCCAGCACACGTCTGCCGGCGTCGCCGCCAAGATAAGTGGTCATCATGTTGTCGGCGAGCTTGGTGAGCACCGCCATCTTGGTGGCGATAGCGAGATAGTTCTGGATCCGCAATAGCGCCGAAATCATGCCGTCGCTGAAGCCAGACGCACTGTCGGTCGACCACGACCCCATCATGCCCTGGCTGGTATCGCCGTTGAAGGGATGCACGAATGCCATGTAATCGGTGACGCCCATACGCCTGAGGTCGTCGAAAACAGGAAACTCCGACCGCACCGAGGGGTCAAGCCGGCGCCGCAGGTGGTCGAGCTTGTTGCTGAGCAGATGGTAGTATGGGCTGGTCAGGAATCTGTCGGAATGAACGCCGTTCTCACTGCGGAAGCCTTCCACTTCCAGGCCCTGGCCGCGAAGCCAGGTAAAACCAAGCGCGTCATAGAGCGGATGAAGCATCGAAAAGCTCAAATGCACCCGCTTCAGCGGCAGGCCGGCAGCAGCCAACCGTTCACAAAAGCCCTTTACCAATGTTTCCAGGTCGTTGCCCGCCAGCGCCGATTGGCTCAGCCAGTCGGCAACTTTATCCATGAGAATAGTGGAAACTTCTGCTTGCGCTGTGCTCATGCTATCTCAAACCCGTCGAAGACGAGCCATCTCCTTTGATCCGCCACACAAGTGAAGGCAGTGAAGCCGGCTTCGGCGACGAAAGCCGGCGAAGAATTTCCTAAATAACTCCTTGCAGGAAGGAAGCAGCGTAAACAGCATCTATCACCTGGAACCCTATGTGGCGAGGCTTCCGGCGGAGTGCAATCTCGATCCTGACATCGGGCAAAGAATTCGCCGTCTCAGACATCGTCGGGCCTTCACCACCACTGTCGCTTGGACCAGCCCGAGGCGGCCAAAATCATTGCGTGTGTCGACGACCAGAGGAGCGTGATCAGCGATCGCCTGATAGTCGATCGCGTCGTGGTAGGTTGCCACGACGACAGCATCGGATCCTTCGGGGATCCTCTCCGGCTCCCGGTGTTTCGTCAGCGGTGTCGGAACGCAGATTATGATGGCATCGCAGACGGCTAGTTCGGCAAATCCGCAGTGGTGCGGAACCGCCCGGCCGGCACGGCTGTCGACGTCACTGCCTCAAGTAGGATTGGCCGTTGCTCAGGCATCGACCTTCCGGGCTTCGATGTCGAAGCCGGAAACCGGGAACCCGGCGCGTGCGATCGCAACCGACAGCGGCAACCCGACATAGCTCGGTCCGATCACGCCGACTTGCGCGACGCACCTCGAAATCCGGTTCAGAAGACGGTCATATGTTGATCGTTAGGCGTCCAAAAATCTGCTTTCCCGTCAATTCGGACAGGCTACCCGCTCCCATGGCGCGGCTCACCGGTGCCAAGAACCATGAGTGAGGGCATATTGCGGAAATCGATTTCCGCAAGCAGTCAGCAGACCGGCGCCTTCGCCTTCAGGCTTGCGGCAGCCATCGCGTAGCCGCCGGCGGCGCCATCGATGAAATGAACATGATCGCGCTGCAGCGGCGAGATGACGAGGCAGGTCATCAAGGCCGACTTCTGGCGGTGCAGGCCATAATTGCAGATGCCCGCCTCTTCCGCCTGCTTCAGCCGGTCTTGGATCCGATGCAGCACATCCGCGTCAACGTCGATGGTCATCTTCAAGCCGTCGTCGAACTTTCGGAAATCCGAATTGCTGGCCACCTCGCGTTTGTAGACCTTCGGATCGAAACGGCCAATCGTCCAGCCAAATCGATCGGTTACAGCCGTAAGCGTCATCAGGAACACGATCCACAGCTTCGACCGCCACCGCCATCCTGCCGTGGCCATCGCCCGCGCCTCGACATCCAGGCCGGCGGGCAGCAGACTGTAGCCCGGGCCGTCCACCGGCACCGGGTGGCCATCGCGCTCCTGCCTGCCGGCGAGGGCGATGATGTCGGAAGCCAGAAACTGAAACCCGCGCAAGTCGCGCGACGCCCCCGGTGTGGCTATGATCGAGACGATTTCGCCATGCCGTGCTTCGATCGGGTTCCAACGGCAGGAAAGGCCGGTCAGATCCGGCCGCGCGCCGACCGGCGCAGGATCGATGCGGTAGCGCCCCGCTTTCATCTCAGCTTCCGCCCAACTGCCGCCACCGCCGGCGAACATGGCATAGAAGGCCGCTTCGGAGGCCTGGAACCTCGCCACGCGAACGTCGAGGCCCTGCGCCCTTATGTCCCCTATCGGCACGATCGCGGCGCGCAAGGTCAGGCCCAGTTCGTCCGCCACCCATCTTTGGACGGCCGCCAGCGCGTTGCGGGCGATCTCCAGCGCCGAGCCGGGAAACGCCACGAGTGCGCCGTCGCCGCCGAAGACAAAGGGGAGATCTTGCCGACCCAGCGCATTGAGCAGCGCCGAAATGACGCTTGCGCCGGCCATATTGACGGTTTTATAGCGCCCCGCCTCGATCGCCTTGGTCGAGCCGACAATGTCGGCAGTGGCCAGCGCCCAGCCATCGGGGAGGGGCCGATAGTTATCGATATCGGCAACGCTTTCGAACTTTGCGAAGACCGGCAAAGAAGCGACAAAAGGGTCGGACGCGACAGCTGTTTCCATGGCCATCAGATAGCACATTCCACGACTTGAAGGTGAAGTCGATCACGCTTGGAAATTGACTTGCGCAGGCTTTCCGATGATAGGGTCGCGCGATGCGAATTGCCTTCTACGCGCCGCTGAAGTCACCCAATCATCCCGTTGTCTCCGGCGACCGCCAGATGGCACGGATGCTTGTCAAAGCGCTGGAGTACGGAGGGCATAGCGTCGAATTGGCATCTGAGTTGCGCTTCTATCTACGCCAGCCGGAGTCGAAAAGTTTCGAGGCACTCAAGATCGAGGCCGCAGAGGAAGCCGCGCGGCTGACCAAGCTTTGGGATCGTGACGGCAAGCCCGATCTCTGGTTCACCTACCATCCCTATTACAAGGCGCCCGACTTGATCGGGCCGGAGCTGGCGTCGGCCTTTGCTGTCCCCTATGTGACAGCGGAAGCCTCCTATTCCAGGCGACGCAATGCCGGCTTGTGGGCCGATAGCCAAGCATTGGTGGCGCGAGCCATCGAACAAGCGGCTCTGAACATCTGCTTCACCCAAAGGGATCGTCAGGGACTGGCGGATGCTATTCCCAAGGCCGCTTTCGGTATGCTTTCGCCCTTCATCGACATATCGGCATTCCGGGAAATCCCGGCACGGGGTTGTCCGACGCGCCTCGTTACCGTCGCCATGATGCGCCCGGGCGACAAACTGGGCAGCTATCGCATGCTGGCGCAAGCGCTCGGCTTGATCGGCCATATGCCCTGGACCATGTCGGTCGTCGGAGACGGGCCAGCTCGCGACGAGGTCGAAGCGCAATTCGCCGGCTTGCCCGCCGATCGTATCGAATGGATCGGCTCGATCGAGCCTGCCGCCGTGCCGGATGTCCTTTATACCGGGGGAATCTATGTCTGGCCGGGTTATGGCGAGGCCTACGGCGTTGCCTATCTTGAAGCACAGGCCGCCGGCCTTCCGGTGGTGGCTCAGGACATCGCCGGCGTGCCGGAGGTCGTGCGGGATGGCCAGACCGGGTTTCTCACCCCGCCGGGCGATGTCGCGGCGTTCGCTTCCGCCATTGAAAGGCTTCTGGCCCGGGACGACGAAAGAACCATCATGGCCGCGGAAGCCCGGCGTTTCGTTCTCGAAGAACGTTCCCTCGGTGGCGCAGCTGCGCGTCTGGCCGAACTTATTGCGAAGGTCCCGGTCTCATGACGTCCGATCCGATCTGGCAGCCCTTGGTGGAAGAGCTGGCGCGCCTGCAACGGGCGGGCCGCAAGGCGGAGTTCTGGCTGCGCGACGACGACGCCGTGTATCCGACGCCTGCGCTTGATCGGCTGCTCGACCTCACCGGTGAATTCGCGGTTCCGGTCACTCTGGCCGTCATTCCGGCCCTGACCGACGCGAAGCTTGTCGCCCGGCTCGACGAGGCCCCGCATGCCACGGTCGCCATCCATGGCTGGGCGCACCGGACTCATGCGCCCGAGGACCAGAAAAAGCAGGAGCTCGGCGCGCATCGGCCACGCGAGGCGGTGCTCGATGATCTGGCTCGCGGACTGTCGCGAGTAACCGGCCTGCACGGCGCACGTGCCGTTCCGATGCTGGTGCCGCCCTGGAACAGGATCGACGCCGGCGTGGTATCCCACCTTGGATCGATAGGTTTTGCGGCCTTGTCAGTCTATGGGCCGCCGAAGCCGGCTTCATTGGCGGTCATCAACAGCAATGTCGACATCATGGATTGGCATGGCACGCGCGGCTGCCGCGATCATGGTGTATTGGTCCAGGCTATCATCGCACACTTGCAGCATGCATCCGACGGCGAGCCGATCGGCCTGCTCACCCACCATCTTGTACATGATGAATCGGCCTGGCTTTTCCTCGAACGATTGTTGACAGTCACCGCACAGGCTGAACCCTGTGCATGGCTTCCGATCAGGACATTGATCGGGCGCCACGCGGGTAAAGGAAAATAGCTCAGCGCTTTCTGTGCGATGAGACCGGGAATTTGAGCATCTGGCCATCCCGCGCGGCAAAAGCGCCGGCAAACCTGTCCTTGGCCAGCTTCTCCATCTCGTCCAGTTGCTCGTCGGTGCGTGTCGGATCGTGGTGAAACAGCGCAAGCGCCCGTGCACCGGCCGCCTCACAGAGCTTGACGCCCTGTTGCCATGTCGAGTGACCGTTACCGCGGCGGCGTTCCATTTCCTTCTCGGTGTAGGTGCAATCGTAAATGACGAGGTCGGCATCTTCGATCAGGTCGAGCACCGACTGATCGAGTTTGTCCGGCTCGTGCTCGGTGTCGGTGATCACCGCCACGACGCGGCCGCCCCATTCGATCCGGTAGCCTATGCAGCCTCCCGGATGGGTGAGACTGCCGGTCCGAACCACCACCCCTTCGCGCGGCCGAAGCACGTCTCCGGATACGAAATCGCGGCAGTCGAGATTTGCCTTGCAGACGTTCATTTTCACCGGAAACCACGGCGGCCGTATGAACTCATCGATAATCTGCCGGGTCGTCATGCGTCCTGCAAGATGCCCGGACCAAAGCGTAAGCTTGACGCTCGGGTCGAAGATAGGCGCAAAAGCCGGCAGCCCGATGATGTGATCGTAATGGCAATGGGTGAAAAGCAGGTCGAAATCGGTCACATCCGACGCCTGAAGCGCCTTGCCGGCAGGCCGCAGGCCAGAGCCTGCGTCGAACAGAAGCGTATGCTTGCCGCATCGCATCTCAATGCAGATTGTGTTGCCGCCATAGCGAGCGAATTCTGGCCCGGATACAGCAATGCTGCCGCGCACGCCCCAAAATCTGACCAGGAAAAAATCGTCGTCCATGCTACCTTTCGCCCATCATAGCTCTAGGCGCTTCGTGCGTCGATCAGATCCGCGGTCGTATGGCTTAGCCGATCGGCAAGAACCCGCAATATCTCGATGGTCATTTCCGGGAACTCCTTCATAAGCCTCAGGAAATGATCCTTGCGGATTCTCAAGGCCTCCAGATCACTTGCCGCGCTGACGGTGGCAGTGCGGGAGCTGTTGCACAATATGGCGATCTCGCCGACAATCGAATTTGGCAGCAGTTCGGCAACTTTCATCGGCCCGCTGTCGGAATCGACCAGAATATCCGCCCTGCCTGAAAGGATGACATAGGCAGCGTCTGCCTCGTCGCCCTGCCGGAAAAGAATCTGGCCGGCGCTGTAATTCACGCGATCGGATGTGAACGCGAGCAGCTTGAGCTTTGCCGGCTCAATGCCAGAGAACAAGGGAACGCGTTGCAGCATTCCAACTTCATCCTTGAGCAGCATTGTCGCAAACCTTCCTAAATTCGCGTCTGCCAGACTATGACAGAAGTTCCTTGAAGATACCGTTCTCTGCCAAAAGTGTCTCGTGTGTACCGTCTTCCACCAATTGACCCGAGTCAAAGACGATAACGCGATCGAACATCATCGCCATTGCCGGACTCGTCACGACCCACACAATTGCCGGCGAATGGCCGTCGCGTCTGGCTTCCTCGAGCACGTTTCGCAGCACCTTGTCCTGAATGCGCTGGTCGAGCGCCGACAGCGGCCGGTTGAGAATGAGAAAATCGGGACGCTTGAGCAGAGCCCGGGCAACATCGAGCTTCTGTCGCTGTCCGCCGGTCAGCCGCCTTCCACCGGCGCCGACGTTGAAGTCCAGGCCGACATCCAGAAGCTCGGCATAGAGCCCCAGCTCGTCAAGAATGTCATAGACGATGGAGCGTATGCGGTCCGGGGCGTCGGGATGGTTGTTTCCCACACGGCCGAATAGGACATTGTCCATGACGGTGGCCGCGGCAATGTATTTGGCAGGATCATACCGTTCGATCGCGTTGTGCAGTTCGGGCGGCAGGTTTTCATAGAACTGGTTGCGTGCGGCGACGATCTTGCTCATCAACTCGTCGGTCAGCAGGCCGAAGCGGTGCCGGGGCTCGATATAGGCAAAGCTCAAGGTGATGATCATGGCGCGGTCGGCCTCCGAAACCGCCTCGTAGGGGCGGTTCTTGAGCCGCTGCAGCAAGGTCTCGTAGGCGGGGATCTCCTCGGCGCTCATGAAGGCGAGCTGCTGGAAGAACTGGTGATCTGGCGGCAGGTCGGCAAACAGCTCGATGGCCTGTTCGGCGATCTCCATGCCCATCTCGTAGAGCGTGCTGTCGAGGCCGGCCTGCTTCAGCACGGAAGCAAAGTAGGGATTGGCCGCCAGAGCCTTGTCGGCCAGTTCGGGGCCGGCGGCGGCGCCGAAAAGCAAGTTCTGGCCGATCGTCGCTTCCGTGTTGTAAGCGCCCGGCTCGAAAGGAACCACCAGTTCGCGCAGCCCTTCCTGTTCCAGCCGGGTTCGCAGCGCTGCACGCAGTTCGACGATCCGCCCGGCGAGCTTCGTGTGACGCGTGAGGTCGGCCGAAGAGCGCAAGCCAAGATCCAGTATGTCGCGCGACAGAAGAACCGCGTCGAGCACCCGGCGCACCGCTTCAAAGAGGTCGTGCGGGCCGGTAGCACCGGCGGAAGCATAGTCGATCCAGTCGCTATGGACGTCGAAATCCGGATTGCCCGACCGGCGCGCCTCGTCCATGTTCCAGCGCTGCTGGTCTGCCGCGGCGCCGTCATAAGTCACCGATGTCAGCGGTGCATGCTTCAACCCGTAGAGCAGGTTATCGCGCAGGCTTGCTTGGAACAGGAAAACATCCGACGAGGCGTAAGACATGCGCCGGCCGGTCACGGCTTCGGGGAGTTCAAGCAGGTCATCGGCGCCCGAAGCGACCTTTCCACTCTCTGGCCAGTTCAGACGCGCGAAGGCTTCTGCTAGCGCCTCCGCTCCGCCTGTCGGGGTGCTGACCAGCGCCACCGTCTCAGCCGGCTTGACCTGCATGGAGACACGGTTGAGGAGCATTGCACCGCCATCGTCTGCCATGGAGAGACCGACCGCCGACAGCGGGTTTGTCATCGGACCGCGATCGTCGATCGTCAGTGCCGCGATTCCCGGCGCAATGATATCCTCGACGGTGAACTGTTCAACGACCTGCTGATATTTGACCTGGACATCCTGCCGATCCTGATCCCAGTCGATCAGTTCCTTCATCGGTCCGGGCAGGTCCTTGTAGGCTCCGATCACCGCCACGAGTTGGCCGACGTCCAGCCGGCCCCCGATGACCAGATACCCGCCGATCATGTAGAACAGAAAGGGCGTGAGCTGTGCGAGAAAATTGTTGAGGAACTTTACCATGAATTTCCATTGGTAAAGATCGAAGCGGATCTTGAAGATGAGCCCTAGCCTAGCAGCTATGTCGGCGCGCTCGTAGTTCGACGTATCGTGGACGTGAACCGCGCCGATGCCGTCAACGATTTCGCCAACCCGGCCAGAAAGCGCGCGCGCCGTCAGCTGCCGTTGGCGCCCAAGCACGAGCAGCCGCCGCCGCATCCGCGGGATGAGTACGATCTGGATGATCACGATCACCACCGCTATCATTCCGAGCCAGACGTTCTGGACCATGATGAACAGCATGGCCGTCAGCGCCTGGCCGCCGAGCAGCACCGGCTGCAGGAAGGCATCGCCGATAAAGCCGCCCAGCGGCTCCACCTCATCCTTCACCATGGTCGCCACTTCGGCGGATTTCACCCGCTTGAAGTAAATCGGCGGAAACCGCAGCACACGATCGATCAGATCGAAGCGAATACGCCGCAGCATGCGTTCGCCGAGGCGGCCCTTGTAGGTGTTGATGTAGAGTTTGAACAGGCCGTTGATGACGACCAGCAAGAGGAACACAAGGCTCAGGGCAAGCAGCGTCTCCTTGCGGTCAAGCTGAAAACCGGAGAAGAACTGGACCTCGCCAATGAACGGCAGGTTATAGTGCAATCTCATGAAGGGCAGGGTCGTGCCGGGTTGCTCGAACCCCTTCCCCTGGATCGGGCCGTTGACGATCAGCTTCGGCAGGTCGAAGGACATGAAATATGGGATCATCGAAAGCAGGACGATCATCAATATCCAGATCTGCTGCTTCCGGGTGTGCGTCCAGATATAGCGGGCTAGGCTGGGTTCCATATGCGACTGTCAGTTTGGAGGATGCAGGCGGTGAAAGCACCTGCTGGCAAACGATGTATCGGCAATGTCTTCGCGGATGGACGCCGCTGGTCGGGACAGACGCAATCGGCCCCCTTCGCCACCGTGCAACGGCGAAACGGCTGGCGGCATCGTCTTATCCGCAAGTCGAACAGGCTCGCGTGAGGCAATATTGCGTTGTGTCGCCCGAAATCCCAACATAGAGGACGAATATGATGGATGTCACACAAGCACGCAATGCCGGCGGGCACGAACAAGCCTTGGATCTCGCCCGGGGAATTGCCGCCTATGTCGACCACCCTCTCGTCGCCGGGCTGGCGCGCGTCATCGCCAAGCATCCGACGGCCGACATCGCCAACGCCTTCAACCACAAGCAGGTCGCTTGCAAGATGTGGGCGCTCGACGAGCTGTTTGGAAGCTGCGGCGGCCGGTTCGGGCGTATATGGGTGCTGGGTGGATGGTACGGCGTATTGCCGGCAATGCTTTTCAACGACGCCCGTTTCGACATTGCGGCGATCGACAGCATCGACATCGATCCGGAAGTCGGGCCGGTCGCCCGGACCCTCAACCGGGAAGCCGGCGACCGCTTCCGGGCGCTGACGGAAGATATGTACGCACTCGACTATGCCGCCGGGCGGCCCGACCTAGTGGTCAATACGAGCTGCGAACACATAGCCGAGCTGGGTGCCTGGCTGGCCCTGCTTCCGCGGGGCACGAATGTGCTGCTGCAATCGAACGATTACTTCAGCGAGCCGACGCACATCAACTGCGTGGCTTCGCTTGCAGCCTTCGAAGCAATGGCGGCGCTACGGGAGATCAGGTTCTCCGGCGAACTGCCGACAAAAAAATATACGCGCTTCATGCTGATTGGAACTGTTTGAAGCGCGTTTCGCGAATCCAACGAGATGCGACCTGCGTTAGGATTTCGAGGACCAGGTTCGTTGCCGCTCGCGCAGGATTTGCGCAGAGTGACGGGCGCCTTCCAGATCGAGACGATGCGCCGCTGGCGCCGGTCCCGCAAGCGCCTGTTCGATCGCTTGCGCCAGACACTCAGGCGTCAGGTCCTTTTCCATCCGCACCGTTGCAAGGCCGAGCTCTTCGAGCATAAGGGCTCGAACCGTCTGTTCCGTTTCCCCGCCGGCTGCAAAGGGAACGAGCAGCGAGCGACAGCGCGCGCGCAGGACATCGCAGACAGTGTTGTAACCCGCCTGCGAGACCGACAGGCGGGCGCCGGTCAGCAAGCTGGCGAAATCCTCGCGAAACCGGAAGATGGACAGGCGCGGCGTCGCATCGCGTGTAATCGCGTCAAATTCGTCCTTCGGCAGGTTTGGGCCGGTGATCAGACACCATTTCCAGGCGTTGTCGGCATTCCGCGCTAATGCGATGGTGGACCGGACAAGGCTCTTTCCGGCGGCCCCGCCGCCAACCGACACCACAACGTCGAAACGCTCGGAGGCCGCGGGCGCTGGTGGCGCGGCAACGAGCCCCGTGTACGCAACCTCGGCCCTGATCGCTCCCGCCAGTGGAAATGTCTTGTCGATGGTTGCGAAAGCCGGATCGCCATGGACCATGACAAGGTCAAAATGCCTGTTAACGAGATCGACCGTTTCCTCGTTTCGGCCCGGCTTGACGCGCTCCTGAAGGATATCACGGACTGACGTCACCAGCAGCGGTCTGGGCGACGCCGCGTCGATGGCCTCGATCAGCGGCAAGAGTTCGAAACGCATCTGCCGGCGCCCAAATGGAAACGCCTCGACAATGACGATATCAGGCCTGCAATCCCGGAATGCCTGCAGCAGCATCTCTGAACGCCGTTTCTTGAAATCATCGTCGATGGGCTTGCCCTGCAGGTCGACAAGACCGGAAAATCCTTCATCACCGGAGGTGACAGATGGCAGGGTTACAGATATTGCCCCCAATCCCGGAAACCCCGCGACCGGCGCTCCGCCAGTGACGATGGTTACGTCAAACCCGTCATCGACCAGAGCCGCCGCGACGCGGCTGGAGCGCGCGAGATGGCCGATGCCGAGCAGGTGCTGGACATAGAAGAACGCGCGCAGCCGCTTCATTCGGCGGCCCGCCACTCCCGTTCGAACAGCTCCTTGAGCTGTCCAATGCTTGCTATGTGATCGAAATTGCCGCGCACGCGCGCCTCTGCGGTGTCGCCGAGGCGGGCACGCAGCACGGGATCACGGATCAGCCGCTCCAGCGCCTGTGCCAGGGCAATTGGGTTTTCCGTCGGAACCAGCAGCCCGGTTTCATCCGGCGATAAAAGCTCCGGCACGCCGGAAATATCGGTCGACACGCAGGCAAGCCGCTGGCTGGCCGCCTCCACCAGAACATTCGGCAGACCATCGCGGTCACCATTTGCGGTGATCCTGCAGGCCAGGGCGAAGATATCGGCGCGGCGGTAGTGCTCAAGCACCTCTTCCTGCGCGAGCGCGCCTTTCCAAGAGATGCGACCATCCAGTCCGAGCTTTTGCGCCAACGCCTTGAGCCGTTCCAGTTCCTCGCCGCCGCCAATATGCTCGAAACGCCACGCTAAATCACCGGGCAAGAGGGCAAGGGCCTCCAGCAAGGTGTCGTAACCTTTCTTTGCAACGGCGCGCCCGACACTCAGAACGATAACCGGTTCGTCCGGCGCCGAGCCGTCATGCTGTTTTCGTGCCTCGCCGAAAATGCCGAAGCGATCAAGGTCGAGCCCATGATAGCTCAAATGCACTGACGAGTTGCCGTCGGCGAGTTTTTTCAGACGGCCGAAGCCGGTTTTCGTGCAAGTTACCGTCCAGCGCGCCGAGGAAAGCTTGCTGGCCAGATCCCAATCCGCCGAAGTCCAGATGTCCTTGGCATGGGCCGAGCAGCTCCAGGGCAGACCAAGAAGCTGGCTGGCATAGCGCGTCACCGATGCCGGCGTGTGCGCGAAATGCGCATGCAGCCATACCGCGTCTTCGGGCCATTCGGCCGCTAGCACGAGCGCTTGCCCGAAACGGCGCGCGCGATTGCGCGTAAAGTCGCGCGGCATATCGACGGCCAGCGATCCCAGTGCACGCCAGAAGCCCGGCCGCAGCAAACAAGCAGAAAGCGAGCGAACCACGCGCAGCGGCTCTTCATGCAGATATTCCGGCAGATAATGGACGGGCGCTTTGATCTCGTCATGCACGGGGTGGCGTTTTGCGTCGGTCGGCCGCCTGAGCGCGACGAGTATCAGATCGAACCCCGCACGCTCCAGTCCGAGCAGTTCCTGCGCGATGAAGGTTTCCGAGAGCCGCGGATAACCCTTCAGAACCACGACGATCTTGCGATGTTGCAACTCAGTTCATGCCTTCAATAACCGAAAGGTGAGGGCCAGCCTGCCGGTCGAGCAGTTCCGCGACGATTTCGGAAATATGAGGGAGCCCTTCCAGGGTCAGATGTGGATTACTCTGGGATGGACGAGGCCGATTCGGCAGCGCCACCAGTGCATCGGCAAATCGCTGGGAGTCCTTGGCTTCCTCCGGCAAAAGCATTTCGACGAGGCCCAGTTCGGCTGCGCGCCGCGCGCGGATCAGTTGTTCCTGGCGGGGTTCGATGCGCGGCACGATGAGCGCCGGCTTGTCGAAAGATAGTATCTCGCAATAAGTATTGTAACCGCCCATCGCCACTACCGCCTTGGCGCCGGCAATCAGGTCTTCCATGCGGTTGTCGAACTCGATAATCTTGATGTAGGGGATCGTGGCCCCCTTCTTCAGCAACTTGTTGCGCTTGCGAGCCGGCATGTAAGGCCCAAGCACGATCAGCGCCTTGTGCTGCAATTTCGGATCCTGCTGATAAGCGTCGATGACGTCGTGAATCAATTCGGCGCCGTCGCCGCCGCCACCGGTGGTAACCAGGATATAGTCGCCCTCTGGCCGGTGGCCGGGCAACTGGTTCCGCTGCAGGCTCCGTTGCAGGAAACCGACGAATCTCATTTTTGCCCTGACAGCCGGCGGCACATCCAAGCCAGTCAACGGATCGTAGAAATCCGGCGGGCCATAGGCCCAGACCTTGTCGTAGAACAGGCCTATCTTGCGCATCACATCCCTGCGCGCCCACTCTGCTTCGAGCAGATGCGGTGCATCCATCACCTCGCGCAGGCCAAGCACCAGCGTGGTGCCCCGCGTCTTGAGGTAGGACAGCGTGTCCTCAATCTCACCGCGCAGGCCGAGCGGTTCCTTGTCGACGATGAAGATATCCGGCCGGAAGGTCTCGGCTGTGTGGCGGATGATCGACTGACGCATCCTTAGCGTCTCATGCAGATCGATGTCCTTTTCCAACGAGGTGTATTCGCCGTTGCGCAGCTTGATGACGCTGGGGATCTTCACGAAGTCGACACGGGCGCGGTAGTCGAAGGCGCCAGCGATAGTCGCACCCGAAATGATAAGCACCTGAAGCCCACGGAAATCCTCGACTAGCGAATGCGCAATAGTCCGGCAGCGCTGCAAGTGGCCGAGCCCGAACGTGTCGTGGCTGTACATGAGAATTCGTGCGTTTTCTGCGTGCTGGGTCATTCTTGAACGTCTCTTAAAATTCTCGCCTTGACACCGTGAGTGGCCCGCCGGCTTCGAAACCATCCTGGGTTTGGCCGCAATTTTCAATTTTATATTGCTTCTATGGAATGCCGTTCAGATATGCTTTCTGATCGCGAGTCCGAGACTAGATGGGTTGGCGAATATCGCCGCGCGGGTGTGAGCAGAGACTTCCTGTTATATTGTGGGATGGATCGAAGAGGAAAGCGATGTCAAAAAAATCGGCAGAAATCATCCCTCTTGATTCCAATCCGGACTGGTAAAGGTGAAATTCCCCTATCTTGCCCATATAGCCAATTGCTTGATCGGTATACGAAAGGACAAGGTCGCTGGCGTCGCACGGCGCATTCTTGTAGAACTCATTCGTGCGCCATTGCACTCGCCTCGGGACCAAAGGTGCCGCCCATTATTCTCTTGACGGGCGGTCTCATTGTGATTCACCGACCAGAAATTGAGCCATCTGTCGCCAAGCTAGCCGGAATTTCAGCAAAAATCGAGTGGATGCCAGCGCGGTCGCAACACACCACCCGCTGCAGGGTGTGTGCGACACCGGTTGCTTGTCGATCGTTATGGCCCATGCCAATGCCTTATTGGAGCGGTGACGGTACTTCTTTAAACGGCTTGGGCAGGCCGTCGAACGTCGTGAGGTACAAAAATCGCCCGATTGGTCCCGATAGTTGGTGAACCCTCGAAAATTCTTTGCGGCGAATTCCCTTTAAAACCAAAAGCGTAATTTTTTGACGGCTCTGGTGTCGGTCTCTTTTGGGATTATAGGGATATTTTAGTGCAATTTCAATGAGTTATAGGCTACTTGATCATGCCTTGCGGATCGAGCCGCTTGTCGGCCAGCCATTCGACGACGCGTGGCAACAGCCGGCGATTCAGGCGCGAGCCGGCACGGGATCGCGCACGGAGTGGATCACCTTGTCGGCACCGAAGCGTAGCGCCCGCTCGAGGCGAGCTTCATCGATGTCGGCCACGATGCAGCGGGCACCATGCATTTTGCCAACCTGCAGCACCGTGACGCCGACGGTTCCGGCACCCTGATCAGCAGTATCACAGAGCCACAGCCGGTGCGGTCGAGGACGTTGGCGGCAATCGAAATCGGTTCGGCCAGCGCCGCCAGACTGAACGGCATGTCGGCCGGAATTGGAATGGCATTATGCGCCGGGACGGCGACGAAGTTACGGAAACCGCCGTCGCGATGGACGCCGATCACTTCGAGGTGGGCGCAGACATTGGAACGGCCGATCCGGCAGGGATAGCAGTGGCCGCACGACACCACGGGGTCGACCACCGCGCGGCCTCCTCCCACGGCAACGCCGGTCACATGGCGTCCGAGCGCGGTGACGGTGCCCGCGAACTCATGGCCGATGACGCGCGGATAGAACGGCGAACGGATTGGAGCCATGCAGGATGTGAATGTCGGAGCCACAGATGCCGGCACGGCTGACGTGAACGACCACTTCGCTGGCGCCGGGCTGTGGCATGGCGCCCGGCCGGATTTCTAGCGACTGCGGCGCGCTGACAAGAACCTCAGCATGAACACTCCAGCTAAGTATACTAGTCGACAATTGCCATGGCTAACAGATCGTCAAGTTGGTGCGCGACCAGAGGCCTCCTGATGAGGCGATCGAAGCGGAACGGGCCGGGGATAATTGGACAAGCGTTTCGGCGCTTCTCGCCTAGCGACGTCGTCGAGTCTCCGATGGGACATGCCAGACTTGTAAAACGTCCGCTAGGGCCATCCCGAAGTCGCGAAGCTGTCAGTCGGGTTCCGGCCCCATTTCCGCCGTTCTGGACCCTGCTCCCAACGTTCGTAAAACGAGGTCAGCTATGGTCGGCAGTTTGGGGTCGCGGGAGCATACGAAACGATACGGGAAGCTTTCAGATTCTGGCCCACGAAAAACTCAACAGAACCAAGGATTTTAATATGCCCTCCGGGCCCACCATTATCGTCAAACTGCTTTACAACACAGGGCGGCGCGAAAGGAATCGAACTGCCCGTTATGCGCTCGTTCGCAATTGACGACCCAAATTCAGTAGCGTTTGTTCAATCTTCGCAAATGGCAGCAATGCGCTTCAAGTCGGCCGTTCGACACTGGGTGATCTCCCGAAAGCTGACATCGCCTCTGAAGTCAACTGCGGTCGCTCCTGCGCACGCCCCATAGCACGACCGGCCGCGGGCAATTCTCCATCCGTTCGGGCGGATGCAGTCCTTCGGCGCGATAGCGGGCTAACTCTCAGCAAATATATGCGCCGTGCTTCCGGGCTGATCGAGTCTCCAGATGCGGGCTATACACGCGCGCATCTCGTCGGCGGTGGCGCCGCCTCGAAATTCGGCAAGGCGTATGGCCTTGGCTTCCAGTTCCTGTTTCGCAAGCGTGTTGCCGGGGTCGCCCTTGGGCTCGTCGACGCGGGTATCGAGTTTGCGGCCGTCAATGGTCATGACGCTCACCTTGCCGACCCATTGCTTGGGATAAAGTCTGTCGATCTCGGCGTCGAACTCCATCCGCACCTTGGCGCGGAAACGGGCGACGCGCGTGTCGGCAAGTGCTTGGTGTTCGAACGCGTCGAGATCGGCGACGCCATGGACGGCGATGAGGCCCAACACTGTGCCCATGGAGAACTTCGCCTGGTGGACGGTTTGTGGAATGACCACCGCGCCCAGGACATCGATGGCTCCCTGATGGACATGGGTTACCACATCAGCGATGTCGTCCGGACCGAGCCCCTCGCCGCGCATGAGAAGCTGCAGCGCATCAGCGGCCGGATGGGTGTGCCGGCAGGCGGCGTGCCATTTGAAGGAGGTCTCCTCGGTTGCCCAACGGCTGCCGAGGCCGTCCGTCAGGCGGGCCGGATCGGCGTCGCTGGACATGCCTGAAGCCATGCCCTTTTTCCCTTCGAGGATCTGCGCGGCCCCCTTGAAGCCATCGCGTGCCAGATAGGCAGAAAACAGGCCGTTGGCGGCGGCTCGCGCCGTATGAAGCTGCTTGGAATCGGCGGCATCGCGCAAGAATTCCCAGAGCCCTGCCGCCTGGGTGCCGGCGGAGCCGAGAGCATGGTTGAGACCGGCTGCGTCCAGTCCGATCAATCTGCCGACCGCCGCGGCCGCGGCGACAGCGCCAGCGGTGCCGGTGGTGTGGAATATCTCGTAGTGCGAGCGTCCGAGGAATTCTCCTACGCGGATGCCCACTTCATAGCCGGCGATGCAGGCAGTCAGGACGTCGCGGCCGGTCTTCCCCTCAGCCTCGGCAACCGCCAGGACCGCCGGAAAGATCACGGCCGCCGGGTGAAAGACCGAGCCGTTGTGAACGTCGTCCTGTTCCACGATATGGGAGGCCGCCGCATTGACCATCGCCGCGAAATAGGGGCTTGTGCGCCGCCGCGTCGGGATGATGGTGCTTGGGCCGTCCGCCGGCCCCATGGCACGCGCAAAGCCGTCGATGATCTCGACCTGGTGCGCACCCTTGCCGGCCAGCGCCGAGCCGAGCCAGTCGATCATCAGTCCTTTCGCGAAATGAACGACGCGCGGCGGGATCTGTTCGAAGTCGAGTTCGGCGATGAACGAGCAGAGCCTGGCGGTCGGCCAATCGGCGGTGTCCGTGCTCATCTGTTGCTCCTCCTCTGGCATGCCCTTTAGACCAAAGCGGCCCGGCGCAGGACCTGCCTTGCACGTTCGATGACCGGCCGATCCACCATCTCGCCGTTCACCTGGCTGGCTTCGCCTGATGAGGCCGCGCCAATGATGTCGCGTGCCCATGTGATGTCATTTTCGCTCGGGCGAAAGCCATTGCGAATCGGCTCGATCTGCCTCGGATGGATGGCCATCTTGCCGCCAAAACCCATCTTCATGGCGTGGCGGGCGTCATCCTCCGTGATTTCAGGATTGCTCAGGTCGGTCGTTACGCCGTCGATCGGCGCGGCCCGGCCAGCGGCGCGCGAGCGCCAGACGATTTCGCTGCGAGCCGCAAGCAGGATCAGCCGATCATGCGCGCAACCGAGATCGAGCGAGAAGTCGACCGAGCCGAAGGCGACGGCAACGACGCCGGGCGTGGCCAATATGTCCGGCAGATTGGCAAGGCCGACAGCACTCTCGACCAGCGCGATGACGGAAACGCTGCGTGCCATGTGCCTGGTCATATCAGTAATGTCTTCCGGCCGCTCGGCCTTGGGCAGCATGACGGAGACGCCGTCGAGGCGCCGCACGGCATCGATATCCACTTCGTGCCAGGGTGTGCCGACGGCGTTGATGCGAAGCACGACCGCGGATGTCAGCACGGCTGCATGGGCAACGACTGCTTCCCGGGCGCGCTCCTTGTCGCCAGGGGCGACGGCATCCTCGAGGTCGAGAATGACCGCATCCGCGCCGCTGCTGTCGGCCTTGGCAAAGCGCTCCGGCCGCGAGCCGGGTACGAAGAGCGGCACCACAGGCGTGACGAAGCTCACCATTGCGCCGTGGCCTTCACCGTCACATGGCCGTCGGCCGACCGTACCTCGAGGGCCATGCCATCTTGGCCTCGGGATGTTGCGCTCAAAAGCAGGCGCTGCGGGCCGGTCGCGGGATGCACGCCGCGGAACGAGAAACGGCGCGGCGACGTGCCGGCAATGGCGGTGGCGAAGTTCATCAGCAGCGTCGCCTGCAACGGGCCATGGATGACGAGCCCGGAATAGTGCTCGACCGTCGTGGCGTAGGGCGCGTCATAGTGGATGCGGTGCCCGTTGAACGTCAGCGCGGAATATCGAAAGAGCAGCACGGGATCGACGTTGATCGTGCGCTCGTGCGATGCGGCCAGGGGCGAATTGGCCGGCGGGGCAGGGGTCGCCGCAGCAGCTTCGGCGGCGCGATAGACGATGGTCTGGTCCTCCTCGATCACCGGACCGGAATCGTTGGCAATGTCGTGCCGGACCGTGACGAAGGTGAGGGGGCCGCTGCGGCCATGCTTCTCCTCTATGGCGGTCAATGTCGAGCGGCGGCGGATGGGGTCGCCGGAGCGGATCGTCGCCATGAAACGCACGTCGCTGGCAGCCCACATGCGGCGCGGAAGCGGCACCGGTGGCAGGAAGCCGCCTTTGGCCGGGTGCCCGTCAGGTCCGAGTTCACGCATGGCGGCAATGTCCGGCGTCAGGCACCAGTGCAGTCCTGGCGGGGCCGCGCCCTCGGCAGTCTGCGCCGCGTGGTCCCCAAGCGTGGCGCCAAAGCTGGCCAGCAGGCGCGGGGTGACAATGTCCTCGACCGTGTGTGTGCGTCCAACCCATTCCTGCAGCGTGGTTATGTCCAGGCTCATCAGGTCCTCGTCAGGCGGCGAATTCGGACCGGATCCGGTCCGTATCGGCGCCAAGGGCGGGAACGCTGGGGACCGTTGCGAACCCCTCCGACCGCCCTGCCGGCATCGGCACGGAGATGCGCCTGCCGTCCGGCAGCGCCACCTCTGTCCGGCGCAACGCCTTGTGGTGCGGCAGGTCGTTCATTGCGCTCACCCGGCCCCAGGCGATCTGCGCCTCGTTGAGACGGTTTATAGCCACTTCGCAGTCGATTGCCGCGAAGATCGGTTCGATCTCGGCGTCGAGTGCCGTGCGATTGGCCACCCGCCAGGCATTGGTGGCGAAGCGTTCGTCGGCGAACAGATCCTGCCTTTGCAGCACGAGCGTGCAGAAGCGCTTCCATTCATTGTTCTGCTGGATGGACACGACCACGCTGCCATCCCGACAGGCATAGGGTCGATAGGGGTAGATCGAAGCGTGCGCCAGGCCATATCTCTGGGTCTCACGGCCCGCATATTCGTAGTGCAGCAGCGGCACGGTCATCCAATCGGCCATGGCGTCGAACATGGCAATCTCGACAATGCGACCGCGCCCAGTCTTCTGGCGCGCGAGCAAGGCTTCGAGGATCGCTGCATGGGCATTCATGCCGGTGGCGATGTCGGCGGCGGAAACCCCGACCTTGCTCGGCGTGTCCGGTGTGCCGGTAACGGCGCAGATGCCGCTTTCGGCCTGCACCAGCATGTCGTAGGCGCGCATGGCCGCGTAGGGCGTGTCCTGCCCGTAGCCAACGATGTTGATGGCTATCAGCCGAGGAAACTCCTTCGCGATTGTATCGGCCGAGAGGCCGAGCCTGTCGATGGCGCCCGGCACGAGATTCTGCACGAGGACGTCGGCGCGCGCGACCATCCGGTGCAGGAGAGCCAGGTCGTGCTCGGTCTTCAGGTCGAGCACCGCGCTCTCCTTGCCGCGGTTGAGCCAGACGAAGTAAGCGGACATGCCCTCCACTGCGGAATCGTAGTGACGCGCGGTTTCGCCTTCCGGGCGCTCGATCTTCACGACGCGTGCGCCGGCATCGGCAAGGCGGACCGTGCAGAGCGGAGCGGCGACGGCCTGCTCGATCGAAACGACAAACAGGCCCTCCAGTGGGCGGGCGCCGTCAGACATTGCGCTGCACTCCCGAGCGCGCCAGCACACCAGGCTTCAGCCGCTCGTTCTTGCCGTAGTCCTCGGCTGCGTGGAAGAACAGATGCGGCGTGCCATCAATGTCCTCAAGCCTCTTGCGGTAGGCTTCCAGATAGGCCTTGCGGCCATCGTCGCCGACACGGCCCGGCATATAGGCGACGAAGGGCGGCAGCACGTCGAAGCCGGAATAGCGCAGCAGACCATTGTGGATCGGCCACAGCACCGTGAGGATGTCGCCGTCGATGCCATCGGGCGCGTAGGTGTCGGCCGACGTGCCCGTGGTGGCGGCCACCATGGCGAGCTTTCCCCTGAACATGCCGGTGTCGTATTTGCGGCCCGGCATATAGGCGAAACCGCGCGCGAAGACGCGATCGGCCCAGCCCTTGAGCATTGCAGGCATTCCGAACCACCAGACCGGGAACTGGAACAGCACGAAATCCGCCCGCTTCACCTTTTCGACCTCGGCGTTTATGTCGGCCGCGAGTGCGTCGGCCTCGTAGGCGGCGGTCTGCTCGCGCGGCAGGCTGAAGAAGTCTGGATCGTTGCGCTCGCCCGATATGTCGCCCGGCCCTGCGACAGGATTGAAGCCCATCGCATAGAGGTCGCTGACAACCACGTCGTGGCCGGCGCGGGTCAGGGTTTCCACGGCGAGATCCTTCATGGCGCCGTTGAAGGATTTTGCTTCCGGGTGGGCGTAGACGATGAGGACGTTCACGGACGACTCCTAGTAGGAACGCGGCAGTCCAAGCACGTGCTCGGAAAGGTATGACAGGATGAGGTTGGTCGAGATCGGCGCGACCTGATAGAGACGCGTCTCGCGGAACTTGCGCTCGACATCGTATTCTTCAGCGAAACCGAACCCGCCATAAGTCTGGATGCAGACATTGGCGGCTTCGTTCGAAGCGTCGGCCGCCAGCATCTTGGCCATGTTGGCTTCAGCGCCGGGGTTCTTGCCGGCCTCGTAGAGGCTCAGCGCCTGGCGCACCATCAATTCAGCTGCGCGCATGTTGGCGTAGGCCCTTGCGATCGGGAACTGGATGCCCTGGTTCTGGCCGATTGCCCGGCCAAACACATGCCGCTCCTTTGCGTAGGTGCTGGCCTTTTCGATGAACCATTTCGCATCGCCGATGCACTCGGCGGCAATCAGGATACGCTCGGCGTTCATGCCCGAGAGGATGTAGCGGAATCCCTTTCCCTCTTCGCCGATCAGGTTTTCGACCGGCACGCGCAGATCGTCGAAGAAGACTTCCGTGGTGGCATGGTTCATCATGGTGCGGATCGGCCGGATTGTGAGGCCGTTGCCGACGGCTTCGCGCATGTCGACGATGAGGACGGAGAGGCCGTCGGTCTTTTTCATGCCGTCCTTCAGCGGCGTGGTCCGCGCCAGCAGCAGCATCAGATCGGAATGCTCGGCACGGCTGGTCCAGATCTTCTGGCCCTTGACCACGAAATGATCGCCGTCGAGGCGAGCAGTAGTCTTGAGCGCGCCGGCGTCGGTGCCGCTGCTCGGTTCCGTGACGCCGAAGGCCTGCAGGCGCAATTCTCCTGTGGCGACCTTCGGCAGATATCGCTGCTTCTGGGCTTCCGAGCCGTGGCGAACAAGCGTGCCCATCGTGTACATCTGGGCATGGCAGGCGCCACCATTGCAGCCGGCGCGCTGGATTTCCTCCAGCACGGCAGCGGCGGCCGAAAGCGGCAAGCCCGAGCCATCATAGGCCTCCGGGATCAGGATCGAGAGCCAACCGGCCTGCGTCAGCGCTGCGACGAATTCACCGGGGTAGGTCATGTCCCTGTCGAGTGCGCGCCAGTATTCTCCGGGAAAGCGCGCGCACAACCTGGCGACGGCATCGCGAATGTCCTGGTAGTGTTCCATGAGGTTTGTCCGGCTTTTCGTCTTGCTGCAGGCCTCACTATCGCGCCTCGACGCCCTATCCGCAATGCAAGGCAGGCGTGAGCAGATATAACGAAATTCAAATGCTTATGGCGGAGGACCGAGAAGCTGGCCAACCCAGACGGCCCGCCCGACAAGATCCTTGGCGATGTCCTCGATCGCTTGTCCGGCAAACCGCGCCAGCCGCGAGGCAGGCCGGTCCGCCGGGTATGCAAGGATCAGGCGGCGCACGGGCACCGGATCGATCAACGGCGCGGCGGTGAGCAGCCCGGCGGTCACGTCGGCATGGATAGGAGCGAGCGGCAGGATCGTCCAGCCATGGCCGTTGCGCACTAGGTCCTTCAGCGCGGAGTATGAGTCCGCTTCGATGCCGACATCGAGCGTGATGCCGGCATCCGTGGCGCAGCGTTCGACGATGATGCGCAACCCGTGCTTGATGCTGGGCAGCAGCAGGCGCTTGCCCGCGAGCGAGGCGAACGATACGGCGCGCACGGTTGAAAAACCCGCGTCCGGCGGTCCGATCAGGAACAGGTTTTCCAGGAGCAGCGGGCGCGAGCGCAGCGAACGCGCCATCCGCGGGTCGTAGAGCACCGCAACGTCCACCTCGCCGCGGTGCATCCAGTCCAGCAGATAGCCGGTGTAGGCACTGACAAGCCTGAGCTTGGCCTTGGGATGGGCCTTGCCGAAGGCGGCCGCCAGCGGTAGCGAAATAATGTCGGCAACGGTGGGCGGCAGGCCGATGGCCACTTCGCCGGTTAGCGGCGCATCGGCGGGCGTGGCCGTGGCGCGGATCTCGTCGATCTCGGCCATCACGCGCATGGCGTGCGCCAGCACCTCCTTGCCCTGCTCAGACAGCACCATGCCGCGTCCATGGCGCAGGAAAAGGGCAAAGCCCAATTCCTCCTCCAGCATGCGCACCTGCCGGCTGAGCGCCGGCTGCGCAATGTGCAGCCGGTCGGCGGCCTTGCTGAGGCTGCCGAGTTCGGCGACGTGGATGAGCGTGCGTAGCTGCGATAACTCCATGAGCTATCGAATATCATTATATCTGATCACAATAAAGGGACGAAGATTAGATTGGACAGCCGAGGTAACCTGGTTCCAATCCAAATTCCCGGGGGTCCAAGGTGACGGCGAGCATAGAAGCAAAACATCCGCAAGCGGCAGCACTTGCAGCCGCTCCGGCGGCGTCTGAAAAGCAGTGGCCGGATCCGGTCTATGACGTGCTCAAGGCCGCCGGCATCAGCCAGATGTCCTACGTGCCCGACGCAGGCCACACCACATTGATTGAGCGCTTCAGCACGGATCCCGAGGTTGTCACCAATGTGCTGACGACGGAGGAGGAGGGCATCGCCATTGCCGCAGGCTCCTGGCTCGGCGGCAAGCGGAGCGTCGTGCTCATGCAATCCTCAGGCGTCGGCAATTGCATCAACATGCTGTCGCTTCCCGTGCAGGCGCGCTTTCCCCTGCTCGTCCTGGTGACGATGCGAGGCGAGTGGGCCGAGTTCAATCCGTGGCAGGTGCCAATGGGGCAGGCGACGGAGGCCTCGCTGAAGGCGATCGGCCTCAGGGTGCTGCGCGCCGAGACCGGTCCCGATCTCGTGGAGACGGTGGCGCAGGCAGCCTTGATGGCTTTCGACGCCGACCAGCAGATTGCCGTGCTGATCGGGCAGCGGCTGCTCGGCAAGAAGAAGTGGTGAGCGACATGAATTTACCGACGATGGACCGCCGGGTTGCGGTGAAGAAGCTGCTTGACGCCCGCGACGGAGCCCTGGTCGTGACCGGTCTCGGCTCGCCGAGCTACGACGTGCATGCTGCCGGTGACCGCAACGACAACTATTATCTGTGGGGCGCCATGGGCGGTGCTGCGCTGATCGGCCTGGGGCTTGCCCAGGCCCAGCCGCAGAAGCGGGTCATGGTGATCACCGGAGATGGCGAACAGCTCATGGCGTTCGGTTCGCTGGCGACGATCTCGGTGGCGCGGCCGAAAAATCTCGACCTGATCGTGCTCGACAATCAGCATTTCGGCGAGACCGGCATGCAGTCCAGCCATACCGGCAAGGGCATTGGTTTCGACAAGGTCGCGGCCGCTTGCGGTTTTTTGAAGACCGCCGAGCTGCGTACGCTGGAGGAGGTCGACACGCTGTGTGAAGAGCTTCGGCATCCGGCCGACGGTCCGCGCCTTTTCGTGCTGAAAATCACCGCCGAGAACCTGCCGCGCTCGCTGCCGCCGCGCGACGCGGTCGAGGTCAAGAACCGCTTTCGCGCCCATCTGGGCTTTACCACCTGTTGAGGACCGATATGGCGCTGGTCAGTTTCCAGAACACGGTCGGCGGTCGGTTGCAATCGACAGCCGATACATTCGAGAGCCATGATCCGTTCACCGGCAGGCCCTGGGCGCTGATTCCGCGCGATGGACAGGCCGAGGTGGATGCCGCCGTAGCCTCCGCCAAGGCTGCTTTCCGGTCGAAGGAGTGGGCCGGGATCACGCCCACCGCGCGCGGCAAGCTGCTCGTGCGGCTGGCTGAGCTGATCGCGGAGAACGCGGATCGCATTGCCGCCATCGAGACGCGCGACAATGGCAAGCTGCTCACCGAAATGACGGCACAGCTGCGCTATATCCCGGAATGGTTCCGCTATTTCGGCGGTCTTGCCGACAAGATCGAAGGTGCGGTGCTGCCGATCGACAAGGCTGGCATGTTCGCGTTCACCCGCCACGAGCCGCTGGGTGTCATTGCAGCGATCGTGCCCTGGAATTCGCCGCTTTTACTCCTGACATGGAAGCTCGCGCCGCTGCTGGCGGCAGGCAACACTGTCGTCATCAAGCCGTCGGAACACGCCTCGGCCTCGACGCTGGAGTTCGTGAAACTGTTTGCGCGGGCAGGCTTCCCGCCCGGCGTGGTCAACACCGTTACCGGCATGCCGCTTGATGTCGGCGCGCCACTCGTCTCTCATCCCGACGTCGCCAAGATCGCCTTCACCGGTGGTGAGCCTGGCGGGATCGCGGTCTATCGAGCGGCTGCCGAACAGCTAAAAGTCGTCACGCTGGAGCTCGGCGGCAAATCGGCCAACATCGTCTTCGACGACGCCGACATCGAGGGCGCGGTCAACGGCGCGATCTCAGGCATCTTCGCCGCCAGTGGCCAGACCTGCATCGCGGGTTCGCGGCTGCTGGTGCATCGCAAAATCCACGACCGGTTCGTGGAGAGCGTCATAACGCTGGCGGCCAGCGCTCGACTGGGCAATCCGGCGCTGCAAGAGACGCAGGTCGGGCCGATCACCACGCAAGCCCAGCGCGAGAAGGTGCTGTCCTATCTCGGCATCGCGCGCCGCGAGGGTGCGCTTTGCGTGCTGGGCGGCGGCAAGCCGGCCTCGGGTGAATTGGCCGAGGGCTGGTTCGTCGAGCCCACCATCTTCACTGGCGTGAACAACACCATGCGGATCGCGCGCGAAGAGGTGTTCGGACCGATCCTTTCGGTCATTCCGTTCGACGACGAGGAAGAGGCTTTCGCCATTGCCAATGACAGCCCCTACGGGCTGGCGGCAGGAATATGGACCAGCGACATGGGCCGGGCGTTGCGCGGCGCGGCCGCAATGGAGGCGGGGATGGTCTGGATCAATTCATACCGTGCCGTCTCCTACATGGCGCCCTTCGGCGGCTACAAGAGGAGCGGTATCGGGCGCGAAAGCGGGCAGGATGCCATCAATTCCTATCTGCAGACCAAGACGGTGTGGATAGACACCGCCGGCAAGACCGCCAATCCCTTCGTTATCCGCTAGGCTAGGCTTCGGTGGGAGAATCCCCATCCGTAGCCAAGCTCGGCCCATACTCCTTGAGACGGTGGCCGACTTACAAATGATCGAAGGATTGGACATGAGACAGGCAGGCAAGGTGGCGGTTGTCACAGGCGCGGCGCGCGGCATCGGACGCGCTTGCGCGGAACGCTTTTTGGCCGAAGGCGCGAAGCTCGTGCTCGGCGACATCAATGCCGTGGAGCTAGAAAAATGTGCCGCTGAAATCGGCACCACCGACAGCGTCCTGGCGGTCGTTACGGATGTCAGCAAGAAGGAACAGATCGATGGGCTGATTGCAGCGGCGGTGGCGAAGTTCGGCCGTGTCGACATCATGGTCAACAATGCCGGCATCGCTCCGGTCCAGGACTTTCTCGACATCACAGAGGCGGACTACGACAGGGTTCTCGCCGTCAATCTGAAGGGCGCGTTCATGGGCACCCAGGCGGCCGCCCGCCAGATGATCGCGCAAGGTGGAGGCGGCGTCATCATCAACATGTCGTCGATCAATTCGGGCCTCGCCAACCCGCGTGTCGCCACCTACGCGATCTCCAAGGGCGGCATGAACCAGGTCACCAGCACCGCGGCCGTCGCCTTCGCTCCCCATGGCATCCGTGTGGTCGGTGTCGGCCCGGGCACCATCGCCACGGACATGGTCATGGACGGGACATTCATCGATTCGGAAGAAATGAGACGGGCGGTCCTTTCGCGTACACCGCTCGGGCGCCTCGGCACGGCAGCCGAGATCGCCTCGGTCGTGGCGTTCCTGGCCAGCGACGACGCTTCCTACATCACCGGCGAGACGATCTACCCCGACGGGGGGCGCCGCGTGCTGAACTATACGGTCCCGATCAAGGAGTGAGAAGAATGGGGAGTGACGACATGGGTAATTTCGAAAAGCTGCATCACATCTGCATCGTCGTGCACGATATCGACAAGGCGCAGGCCTACTACGACTCCATCGGCATCGGGCCATGGGAGCCCTATCCGCCGCTGGCTGAATACGAAGAACTGCAGGTCCCAAGCCCCGAGGGTTTCAAGGCGATGCAATATCGGATTTGCAACTTGCCGAACGTTCAGCTGCAGCTGTGCCAGCCGAACGGCGATCCTTCACCGCAGCGAATTCATCTCGACAGCAAGGGTGAAGGTGTCTTCCATATCGGCTTCGAGGTTCGTGATGCGGACGCAGCCGAAACCAAGGCGAAAACCGACGGACTTGCCGTGCTGATGCGCGGGCGCCGGGAAAACCGCACCGGCTTCACCTACTACGACACAGCCGACAAGGCAGGCGTGATCCTGCTGACCCGGGCGACCAATCTGCCCGGCAAATGATCTTCGCGCGAAGGATTGGGGCTGGACAAGGAGACGGGGCGACTGATCAGCTGCCCCGCAATTCCTCAAGCCGGTCGACCAGGAATTTGCCGCTGGTGATGATATGCATTTCCAAAAGGCCGACGGCGCGCAGCGTATCCTTGGCTTCGCACAGGTCGATGAGCTGCCAGTGGTCGCGGTCGGACTGGGCCTGGATTTCGGTGAGCGTCACCATCATGCGCGTGTAGCGTTCCAGCTGCTGGTAGATGCGCCCGACCAGTTCGATCGTCGCCTTGCGGCCGGACGGCGCGTAGAGCGCGGCGTGGAAGTTCCAGTTGAGCTGGTTCGAGTACTCGCCTGTCTTGCCCTGCTCCTGGTGCTGCTTTGCGCGCTCGCGGGCCAGCGCGAGGTCTGCCTCCGTCATCCTTGGAATGGCCAGGGCTAGCAGCCATGTTTCGATCCGGGCTCGCAATTCGTAGAGCTCGAGAATCTCGTCCAGGGAAATGGAGGTAACGACGGCGCCCTTGTGGGAAACCAGCGTGACGAAGCCTTCCGAATGAAGCTGATGCAGCGCCTCTCGCACCGGAATTCGGCTGACGCCGAACTCGGTGGCCAGATGCTCCTGCCGCAGCTGAAAGTTGGCCTCGTATTCGCCGATCAGGATCTTCTGCCTGATGGCATCGGCGACCTGGGTCGAGATGGTTTTCTTCTGTACGAGCATGAATCAGCCTGAGGCGGCCGCCGTGTTTGTTGACTGGCGCCGTTTTGATTGAAGAAGTGGACGCATAGCACCGTTGTCACTGCGATGCCATGTCGCCCGTTTCGCTTCAGTAGACATGTTCCTCGATAGGCTGATTGCCAGCGATCCGTTCGTAGCGGAAGGCCGAGAGGTCGACAGATCGGTACTCGCCGTAGGCAATGAGGTCGCTGACGCCCGACCCGGTCGCCGCCGCGTGCATCATGCCGTGGCCGCTGAAGCCGGTGGCCAGGACGAAGTTCGAGATCTCGGGATGCCGGCCGATGATGCCGCTGTGGTCGAAGGTGTTGTACTCGTAGAGCCCCGCCCAGGCGCGCAGCATGCGCAATTGTTCGAAGCCTGGCACACGATAGGCGAGTGCTGGCCAGATCAACTCGTCGAACAGGTCGTAGTCCACATCCAGGCCGAAATCGTCCGGGTCGTTCTCGCGTACCGGTGGAATACCGCACAGGAAGAGCTGACCTTCCGGCCGCAGCCAGAGGCCGCTTGTGTCGAAGATGAAGGGGCAGTTCTCGATCCTTGCCGGTGTTTCGAAGACGAAGACGCATCGCTTGCTCGGGACGACCGGTAGGTCGGCGCCGGCCATCCTGGCAATGCCCGCGCTCCATGGCCCGGCCGCGTTGATCACCGTGCCGGCGGCAAGCCGGTCGCCATTGTCCAGAACCACTTCGCCAACCTTGCCGGGAGACGCCATGGTCAGTCCGGTCACGGTCGCGGCAAGATAGTCCACGCCCTGCGTGCGTGCCTTGCGGCGGAATGCCTGCATCAGGCCGGGGCCGTCGAACCAGCCTTCGCTGCCAAGGCCGAGCGAGCCAAGGGCGAGATCGTCCGTGTTGAGCCATGGGAAGCGTCGCGCCAGATCGGCCTGCTCGATCAGTTCGGCGTCGACGCCCATGCCGCGCTGAACGCGGTTCTTGGCACGCTGCGCGTCGGCCCGCTCGGGTGTCGCCAGCACGAGGTAGCCGGGCTCATGCAGGCCGATGTCGGCCAACTCGTCGCCGATGGCAAGCCGCGTCTTTACCTGGCGCAGGAAGTCGATGCTGAACTTCGACATGGCAATGTTGGGCGCCGTGCCGAACTGCTGGCGGATGGCGCTGGTCGACAAGGAAGACGAGGACGCCGTGTAGTACGGGTCCCGCTCGATCACCGCGATCCTGCCATCGAAATCCGGATTGGCTGACAGAAAGTAGGCGATCGAGCTGCCGACAACGCCGCCGCCGACGATCACCACATCATAGTTTGTGCCCATACCAATCGCGTTCCCTATCTCGAATATCATCCGCGGCGACAAGGATTGGATATCTTCCTCTATCGGTCCACGTCCAAAACGAGACATAACCCGGTCTTCGATGCAGAAAAAGAGGTTTGACGTGAAAAACAGAATACATTATCCAATTTGTAACAGATATCACCTGCCCGGCAACGTCGCGGCAGCCATGCCGAGGATTTCCCGTGGGCCTCATCGCTCCCCGTCTCGACGTCATCAAGCCAAGCCCCAGCATGGCGGTCACCGCGCGGGCAATCGAAATGCGTTCGGCCGGCATCGACGTCATCAGCCTGAGCGCCGGCGAGCCGGATTTTCCAACGCCACCGCACATCGTCGAGGCGGCCTACGAGGCGATGCGCAGGGGGGAGACGCGCTATACGGCGGTCGACGGCACCGCCGCGCTGAAGAAGGCGGTGGCCGGAAAATTCAGGCGCGAGAACGGCCTCGATTACAAGCCTTCGCAAATCAGTGTCGCGGGCGGCGCCAAGCAGATCATCTACAACGCCCTGCTGGCAACGCTGGCCCCCGGCGACGAGGTGGTTGTCCCAGCGCCCTATTGGGTTTCCTACACCGACATCGTCCTGCTCGGCGAAGGCAAGCCCGTGGTCGTTCCCTGCACGGAGCCGCAGGGCTTCAAACTGACACCGCAAGCCCTGCGAGCCGCGATCACCGGGCGCACCAAATGGCTGCTTCTCAACACGCCTTCCAACCCGACAGGCGCCGTCTACAGCCGCGACGAACTTGCGGGGCTGGCGGGGGTGTTGCTCGATCACCCGCATGTGCACGTTCTGACCGACGACATCTACGAGCATATCCTGTTCGATGGACGAACCTTCCATACCATCGCCGGCGTCGAGCCGAGGCTGAAGGACCGTACGCTGACAGTGAACGGGGTGTCGAAGGCCTATGCCATGACCGGCTGGCGGATCGGCTATGCCGGCGGGCCGGAACCGCTGATCCGCGCCATGGCGACCGTGCAGAGCCAAAGCACGTCCAACCCGTCATCCATCTCGCAGGCCGCGACCATTGCCGCACTGGAAGGTCCTCAGGACTTTCTTCGCCCTCGGGCGCTCGAATTCCAGGCACGGCGCGACCGCGCTTTGGATCTGCTGCGCGCGATTCCCGGTCTCACCTGCCGGACGCCCGAGGGCGCCTTCTATCTCTATCCCAATTGCTCGGCCCTGATCGGTCGTCGCCGCCCGGACGGCACTCCTATCGGCAGCGACGACGACTTCTCGCTTTACCTGCTCGATCAGGCGCGGGTCGCGGTGGTGCAGGGCTCTGCCTACGGCCTGTCGCCGCATTTCCGCATTTCCATAGCCACGTCGATGGACCTGATCGAAAAAGCGATCGGGCGTATCGCCGAGGCTGTCGAAGCGCTGCGGTAGGGCCGGCGATGGATCTCGACTTCGTCCAGAAGCTGATCGAATTTGTCTCGCGTTCGCCCATTGCCGAGTTGGAGATCGAGCGCGATGGCGTTCGTATCCGCATGTCCAGGCAGGGGGTGCTGGCGCAATCCGCGTCGCAGCCTTCGCCGCAGTCGGGGTCAGCCGCCGGCCCTGCCGTCTTCACAAATCCGGCTTCGACAGCTCCGCCCATCGCGCGGCATTCGATCCGCGCGCCGCTGACCGGCGTGTTCTACCGTTCCGGCACCGAAGGCGAACCGCCGCTCGCTTCGGTTGGCGATGTGGTCGTGGAAGGGCAGAAGGTCGGTGTCCTCGAAGCCATGAAGACGTTCAACGTCGTGGAATCCGATCGCGCTGGGCGGATCGTCCAGATCGCGTTGGACGACCATGCCGCCGTGCAGTCCGGCGATGTGCTGTTCGTTCTCGAAGATTTGGGCTAGCGGCGATGTTCGACACCGTCCTTATCGCCAACCGCGGTGAAATCGCGCTGCGCATCCTGCGCGCCTGCCGCGATCTCGGATTGAAGACGGTGGCAGCGCACTCGGAAGCCGACGCGAGCCTTCGCCATGTCGCGCTGGCGGACAGGGCGATCTGCATCGGGCCGGCTGCGGCGACGGAGAGCTATCTCAATATCGCCGAGATCATCGCGGCCGCGCAACTCACCGGCGCGGGCGCGATCCATCCGGGCTATGGTTTCCTCTCGGAAAACGCCGCCTTCGCCGAGGCCGTCGAAAATGCCGGCCTCGCCTTCATCGGGCCGTCGGCCGCGGCGATCCGCACCTTGGGCGACAAGGTCTCCGCCAAGCGCACGATGATCGCTGCCGGCGTTCCCTGCGTTGCAGGGTCGGAGGGGGCGCTGCCGCAGGACGAGCAGGCAGTGCGCGCCATTGCCGAGGCCATCGGCTATCCGGTCATCGTCAAGGCGGCGGGCGGCGGCGGCGGGCGCGGCATGCGCATCGTGCGCGAGCAGCGCGCTCTGTTGGAAGCCGTTTCGATGGCGGTGAAAGAGGCGGACCGGGCCTTCGGCAACCCGCAAGTCTATCTGGAGAAATTCCTTGAGCACCCGCGCCATATCGAGATTCAGATTCTGGCGGACAAGCATGGCAAGGCGGTGTGGTTAGGCGAGCGGGATTGCTCCATGCAGCGCCGCCACCAGAAGATCATTGAGGAGGCGCCGGCGCCCGGCATCGCCCGCGAGGCGATTGCCGAGATCGGCGAGCTGTGTGCCCACGCATGCCTAACCATCGGCTATACAGGCGCGGGCACGTTCGAATTCCTCTACGAGGACGGGCGCTTCTCTTTCATCGAGATGAACACCCGCGTGCAGGTGGAGCATCCCGTCACGGAACTTGTCACCGGCATCGATATCGTGCGCGAGCAGATCCGCATCGCCCGGGGCGAAGCCCTGTCGTTCAGCCAGGAAGACATCCGCATCCAGGGCCACGCCGTCGAATGCCGCATCAACGCTGAAGATCCCTACAGCTTTCGCCCGCATCCGGGCCGGGTCGAGCGCTGGACGCCGCCCGGCGGCCCGGGAATCCGCGTCGAATCGCATCTCTACTCCGGTTACACCGTGCCGCCGCACTACGATTCCCTGGTGGCCAAGCTGCTGGCGCATGGCGCGACGCGGGCCGAGGCGATCCGGCGCATGAGCGGCGCGCTGGGCGAGATGGAGGCTGTCGGCATCGCCACCAACGCGCCGCTCCACGGCCTCCTGATGGAGGAGCCCGGCTTTGCCGCCGGCGGCTTCGATATCCATCATCTTGAACGTCTCATTGAAGGCGGTCTGCTCCAGGGACGAGGCGGCGATGACGGTTGAGGAGCTCGAAAGGCTGGCCGGCTGGTGTGTTAGCGCCGGCATCGGCGAGATCGAAGTGTCGGAGGCCGGCTTTTCGTTGCGCCTGCACATGCAATCCGTTGTTCCCTCGACACCCGCGGCCGAAGCCCCGAAGGCCGAAACGGTCTTCAAAGGCGTGCGCGCGCCCGGCGTCGGCGTGTTCCGTCTCGATCATCCAACGACCGGTCGGCCGGTTGCCGACCCTGGCCAGGTGGTTCGCAAGGGCGAGACGGTCGGCGTCCTGCAGGTCGGCCCATGCCTGAAGGCCGTGCTCGCGCCGGTAGACGGCGTGCTGGGCGCGGCGCTGATCGAGGACGGAGCGGTCGTCGGCTACGGCACGCCGCTCTACGAGCTGGTGTGAAGCAAAGGCGATGGTTCGAACCACTGAGGAAAGCGCCATGGCGGCCCAAGGATTGCAGGTCGATATCAATTCCGACATGGGCGAGGGTTTTGGAGCCTACAGGCTCGGCGACGATGCGGCGATCCTCGACATCGTCAGTTCCGCCAATGTCGCCTGCGGCTTTCATGCCGGCGACCCCGAGATCATGGCTGCCACCTTCTCGATGGCGCGCGACAAGGGCGTTGCCGTTGGCGCGCATCCGAGCTTCGCCGATCTGTGGGGGTTCGGACGCCGCATCATTCCGCATTCCATGGATGAGATCGAAAGGCTGGTCGCCTACCAGATCGGCGCGGCGCAGGCGCTTTCCGCCTATGCCGGCCACCCGATCCACTATGTGAAGGCGCATGGCGCGCTAGGCAATCTTACCCAGACCGATCGTGGCGTCGCCGAAGCGGTGACGCGCGCGGTCAAGGCCGTCGATCCCGGCCTGATCTGCCTGGTCATTGCGCTCGGCTTCCAGGACAGGATCGCGCGCGACGCTGGGCTGACGGTCAGGTCCGAGATATTCGCCGACCGCGCCTATACGGAGGAAGGCTTCCTTGTTTCGCGCAAGCTGGAAGGCGCTGTCATCCACGACGCCGAGAGGGCAGCCGAACGGGTCGTCCGAATGGTCAAGCAAGGCGCCATCGAGACGCTTTCCGGGCAGATGCTGCGGACGCCGATCGATTCGATCTGCGTCCACAGCGACACGCCGGCTGCCGTCGCCATCGCCGCGCATGTCAGGAGACGGCTTGAGGCAAGCGGCGTCAGGGTCAGAGCGTTCGCGGCCTAAGCGACCGAACGGTTACGCGGGCCGGGGCCAAGGGCACCGCCCGGGGGGTTTAGAACAACCACCGACGAGGGGGCGTGGCCCGGGGGGGTAGGGGGGGTTGGGGGGGGGCGGGGGGGGATTTAAAAAGACCGCGCCCCCCGCACGG